>CANHOE010000298.1 GCA_947462175.1 Burkholderiales bacterium
CAACTCCCTGCAGACAGGGTCGTCCTCAATGCAGAGCACGGATCCGCGAGTGCCTCGACGAGCCGCCTCGGTTTCGTTCATGTCCATGGCATGGCCCTCGGTCATGTGAAACGGCGCAGGGATCTGCGTTTGGCGATGGTCATCCTGCGTGGTCGAGGGCGGCATCGGTGCTTCCCCTTGTTCCGGAGGTGGACAAGTAACAAAACTTGGCTAGCGCCCCCTGTCAAGCGGCACCGCAACCCTCCATCACTGCCTGGGTGCCACACCCAGCAGCCGATGAAGCCGCGTGCTGGTCGTCGTGTATTGCACCTGCACGGGGCGATCGGGGAAGACCAGGGCGGCTGCCGCATAAGCGGCCATCGTCGCCTCGTGGAAGCCGCAGACGATCAGCTTCTTCTTGCCTGGGTAGGTGTTCACATCACCCACTGCGAAGATCCCCGGCACCGTGGTTTCGAACTTCTCGGTATCAACCACGACTTGCTTGCGTTCGAGCTGCACGCCCCAGTCTGCAATCGGCCCGAGCTTCGGGCTCAGACCCCACAGTACCAGCAGCTGGTCGGCAGGAAGTGAGGTGGTGGTGCCGTCCGTACCGCTGACCTTCAGATGCGTGAGTGAGTCGCCCGTCGTCTCGTAGCCGATCGCCTGACCCGCGATGAAACGCATGCGACCAGCCGCGCAGGCAGCGCGCATCTGATCGACCAATGCAGGCTCCGCCTTGAACGCGTCGCGGCGGTGCATCAGCGTGACGCTGGCAGGCCGATCGACCTGGGCGCCAGCAAACACCAACGCCGCTTCCAGCGCTGCGTCGTCTTCGCCCAGCACGACCACGTGCTGACCGGTCGTTGGCGGGGTGGCGTCGCCGCTGTGAAACACCTGACGACCCATGAAACGCTCGAGGCCGTCGAGCTTCAGGTGCCGAGGCACAAAAGATCCCACGCCGCCCGCGATGAAGACCGTGCGAGCGCTGAAGCAGTTGCCCGACGATGTCTCGATCTCGAAGCGTCCGTTCGACGCGGGGGTAACGCTGCTGACCTGCTGAGCCAGATGAAACGTCGGCGCCATCGGTGCGATCTGCGTGAGCAATCGATCGACCAACTCGCGACCGGTGCAAACCGGCACCGCGGGGATGTCGTAGATCGGCTTGTCGGGATACAGAGCGAGGCACTGGCCACCCGGGGAGGGCAGGCTGTCGACCACATGGCAGCAGATGTCGAGCAGGCCGAGCTGGAAGACCTGGAACAGGCCAACCGGCCCTGCACCGATCACCAGAGCGTCGGTGTGGATCGGTGCAGTGTCGGTGTTCAGCGGATCAATTCCGACAGCTTGCCGGTCTTGTCTTTCCACTCGTCGGCGTCAGGCAGGGCCATCTTGCGCTTGGTGATGCTGGGCCAGCCGATGCGCGAGAGCTCTGCGTTCAACTTGATCATGTGTTGCTGGTCGCCGGGCACGTCTTCCTCCGGCATGATGGCGTTGACGGGGCACTCGGGGATGCACACAGCGCAGTCGATGCATTCGTCCGGGTCGATCGTCAGGAAGTTCGGGCCTTCGCGGAAACAGTCGACGGGACACACATCCACGCAGTCGGTGTATTTGCAGCGGATGCAGGATTCTGTGACGACGTGGGTCATGACGTTGACTCGGTGAGGCTGCGAGAGCAGGGTTGAAAGATAGACGGATGCAACGCATCCAACCAAAGATTTTACGTGTTCAGGGATGCTGCCAAAGGTGCCCAGGCCTTGTCGCTGGCGGACGATCTGACATCGTTCAGTGGTCGAGCTCCGGCACCGACCACGACCACGGCCGGCCGCCCAGCATGCAGCAGACTGGCTCGACCCAAGGTGCCAACCGTGTGATCACTGCTGAGTTCATCAGGCCAGCCCGCCCGCGACACGACGCAGACCTCGGTCTCGCTCGACCACCCCGCGCGCACCAGCTTGCGTGACAGGGCGCCGAGCTGCTTGCCGGCCATGTAGAACACCTCGGTATCAGCATGGCCACTCGAGTAGGGAGCCTCTGTGCCTGTGGCGGTCATCGCCGTGGCAAAGCTGACGCTGCGGCCTGCACCGCGCCGCGTCAGGGGACGCTGTGCTGATGCGGCGGCGGCCAGTGCGGCAGTCACGCCAGGCACCACCTCACAGGCGATGCCCGCGGCGGCCATGCCCTGCAGTTCTTCTTCCAGCCGGCCGAACACGCTAGGGTCACCGCCTTTGAGCCTGACGACCAGGCCACCGACGCCCAGCTCGCGGGCGGACTTGATCAGCAGCGCGTTGATGGCTTCCTGACCCGTGCTGTCGGCAAAGCCGCGCTTGCCCACGTGCAGCCAGCGCGCCTGCGGTGCCAGCTCGCGCAGCGCAGGGTCGGCCAATGCGTCGCTGAGCACCACGTCGGCTTGCGCCAAGCGCTGTGCGCCGCGCAACGTGATCAGATCAGCCTGACCTGGACCTGCGCCGACGAAAGCCACGCGGCCAGTGGGTGCTGCTGCGAAGGCGGGCGTGGCGGTCATCGTCAGGCAGTGGCGGCCTGCACCAGCAGTGCGCCGCTGGTGCGGTTGGTGGTGGGGTCGACCACGATCAGCGAGCCACCGCTTCGGTTGGAGGCATAGGCTTCCACGGGCAAGGGCTGCTGCGTCTCGACGATCACTCGGCCAATCTCATTGACGCCGAGTTGGTGCGCATCGACGACATCCAGCGTGTGGATGTCGAGTCGGTTCTCAATGCTGGCGATACGCGCCTGCACCCAGCGGTTGCCGTGGCGCACCCAGTACTTGCGGCCGATGACCGCAGGCTCGGTGTCCAGCCAGGCCAGCGTGGCGGCGAAGCTCTGCTGTCCTGTGACGCTGTTTGGTGTCGCGATCCAGTCACCCCGCGACACATCGAGCTGCCGGTCGAGCACGACGCCCGCCGACCAGCCGGCCTCGACATGATCCACCACGCTGCCGGCCAGCCGAACTTCCGCGACCAGCGCGCGTTCACCGCTCGGGAAGATCTGCACCTCATCGCCAGCCTTGACGCTGCCGTGCGCAATTCGACCAAAGAGACTGCGCGGCTGGTGGCCGACGCCAGTGTTGCCATCGCCATCGTCGCGGGCGACATACTGCACCGGGATCAGCAGATCGCCCTCGGTGCGCTCCTGCGCGACCGGCAGCGACTCGAGTAGTTGCAGCAGCGTGGGTCCGTGGTACCAGGTGCTCCAGTCTGTGTCGTCGGTGACGACGGTCTGCGTGACGTTGTCACCGCGCAGGGCCGACACTGGCACGATGCCTGCGACAGCGATGCCGGCCGCCTCGGCAAACGAACGCAGCGCAACGCTGACCGCATCGAACGCCTGCTGCGGACCGGCTACCGCGTCGAGCTTGTTGACCGCGAACACGATGCTCGGCACGCGGAGCAGATGCGCCAGCAGCGAGTGGCGGCGCGTTTGGGGCAGCAGCACCAGTGGCGATTGATGGGTATCGAGCTTGGTGATATCGACCAGCACCACGGCCGCATCGCTGCCGGCGGCGGCAGTCACCATGTTGCGGGTGTACTGCTCGTGGCCCGGCGCGTCGGCAATGATGAATTTGCGGTGCTTGGTCGCGAAGTAGCGGTAGGCGACATC
>CANHOE010000299.1 GCA_947462175.1 Burkholderiales bacterium
CGGCGACGCCGGCTACGCGCAGATGATCGCCACCACCACGAAACTCAATACGCCGGGCCCCGATCTGGCGGCGCTGCCCGGCGTGCATGCGCTGACCGACGTCACCGGCTTCGGCTTGGCCGGTCACGCACTGGAGATGGCGCGCGGCGCGCGTTGCGATGTGCGGCTCGATTGGTCTGCCGTGCCGCTGATGACCGGCGTTCGCCAGTTGGCGTCCCAGGGCTTCGTCACCGGCGCATCGGGTCGCAACTGGGGCGGCTACGGCAGTGACGTGACGCTGCCATCGGTGTTCGCCGCCGAGGACCAAGCGCTGCTGACCGATCCGCAAACCAGTGGCGGGCTGCTGGTGTCGTGTGCATCGGCCGCGCTGGACGACGTGCTGGCCATCTTCCGCCGCCATGGCTTCGAGCAGGCCGCCGTGGTCGGCAGCATCACCGAAGCCAGTGACGCACCGCGTTTGCTTGTGAACTGAAGCGCGCTGCGCTGGCCCAGCGTCTCAGGGTTCTGCTGGGGGGCTGACACCGGGGCTTTAGGCCTCACCAATCGAACAAGTCCGCAAGACGACCCGCGACCTCTGGTGTGGATCGATAGACCCGGTTCGCCGACAGGGTGAGGAGTCGTTGGCTGAGCGTCACCACCAGGCTCTTTGCCTGCTCATCTGCTTCGTCGGCAACAAAGGTCAAGTTCCGACCCATACAGGTCATTTGATAAACGGTAGAGCAGTCACTCCAGGCGTGGCCAGCCCCGCATTTCCAGGCCGCTCGTTTGAGTGCACACACCCTGGTTCAGCTATCGGCGTCTCTGCTCGTCGCTTCCAGTCGGGTCGGCCCAAGCATGGACAAGACAACGCGGAACTTGGCCTGACCTGATTTCAGCCGCTGGTAGGCCTCGTTGGCCCGGTCGAAGGGCACGACCTCCACCTGGGGCTGCACACCGGCAAGCACGCTGAAGTTCAGGGTCCGTTCGTTCTCGTGCGGCGACCCAGTGATGGACCCGACGATGCTGCGCTCGCCCACCACCATTGGCCCGATCGGCACGGCCAGCGGGTCCTTGCCGCCACCCAGCAAGACGAGACGGCCAGTCGGCGCCAGTGCGCCGAGCAGCGCGGAGACGGTGGCTGCGTGTCCGATCGTGGCAACGATCGCCTGCGCACCCCCGATCTGCTTGAGTGCTGCTACGGCATCCTCGGCATGCGCATCAACATAACGGTGTGCCCCGAGCGCAAGGGCATCCTGCGCGATATCGGCGCCGCGGCCGATCGCGACCACCCGGAACCCCATCCGCCGCGCGTACTGAAGAGCCAAGTGGCCCAGCCCGCCGATGCCCAGGATAGCGACCGTGTCCCCGGCCTCGGCGCCGCATTTCTTCAGCGCGTTGAACGTGGCGAGGCCCGCGCACAGCAGCGGTGCGGCTTCGTGCGCGTCGAGTTCGTCAGGGATGGACACCAGCCCGGTGGCCCGCGCCAGCATCATCTCGGCATAGCCGCCATCGCGCGTGGCGCCCACGAAGGCTTGGTCCTGACACAGATTGAAGAGGCCACGGCGGCACATCGAACAGGCTTGGCAGTGGCCTCCGAGCCGACCGACGCCGACGCGCTGGCCAAGCCGCCACATCGGCGGCACCTGCTCGCCGATGGCCACCAAGCGGCCGATCACCTCGTGCCCTGGAACGCGCATCGGGCGCCGCGACGGGTTCGCGCCCTCGATGTCGCCTATGTCGGCACCGCACAGGCCGCAGGCCTCGACGCGAATCAGCACCTCGCCCGATGCAGGCGTCGGCGTGGGCCGCTCCACAAACTCCAGCACGCCCGGGCGGAGCACCTGCATCGCGCGGTAGGTCAGGTTCATGCAGCGGGTTCCTTCGTCCAGCGGTCGTTCGATGTCCTGATCTGTTGCACGCCCCGCTCGGCAGCATCGACTGCCCCCGCAAGATAGCCCGGGAACTGCACCGACCATTCGCTCCCGATGCCGATCAATCGGCCGTGCCATTCACCGGCGTCGGCGCTGCACGGCGGGGCTGCGGCATGGTGGTCGGAGGCGTCCTGGTCGTCGTCGGTCGCGGTCAGCGGGTCGGCAGCCCAGTCCTTCAACGCGTCGCCCATGGGTGCACCGGCACGCTTGCCGAAGAGCCGGACCAATTGCGCTCGACAGTGCGTGCGCAGCACCTCATCGCTGACCTGGCGGCGCACCCGTGCCGGCACACCCACGAAGCCGAACAGCGCGGCGTGGCCGCCTGGGATCGAGACGTCGTGGATCTCGCCCATCGGCCCGGCGCCGCTGCGTGCGCCGCCGGACAGCCCCTTTTCGCGCCAGAACGGCGTGTCGTAGACCGCCACGTACTTTGCATGCGGCGCCATCCACGTCGGCGTGCCCTGCCAGCGGCGCGCTAGATGCGGAGGCAGCGGTGGATCGAACTGCATGCGGGTCGCAGCGAGCCTCGGAGGCACGGCCAGGAGAACCTGCTCGTCGTGCCAGATCGTCGGGTCACCGGCTGCGTCGTCGACCGTCAACTCGACGTGAGTGGATCCGAGACGCAGCTGGCGCACCGTCTGCCCGGTGCGGACGACCGCGGCATCCAGGCGGGCGTGCAGTGCAGCGACCAGGGCACCGGTGCCGCCGGCCAGCCGCATCGAGGTCGGATTGTTGACATAGCCGCGCACGCGCTGCGGCGATTGCTCGGCCGAGTGCTCGACGAGCAGATCCCCATCCTCGAACTGCTCGAAGCGCTCGAGGCCCAACTCGGCGACCAGCCGATCGAGTTGTGGCTGCATCGACGGCCAGAACCAGCTGGGACCGAGGTCGAAGCGATCCAGCGCCGGTAGCGCCATGTCGACGCTCGAGCCACGGGAGTCGACCGAGAGGATGCGGCCGCCCACGTTGGCACGTGCCTCGAACAGCACCACGTCGCGCACACCTTGCTGCTGCAGCTTCCACGCCGCCACGAGGCCAGCCAGACCACCGCCGACGATGGCGATGCGGGTGTGTTGCGTCGTCATGTCGCGAGCTCGGCCAACTGACCTTCGATCACCGGCAGCTCGGCGCCACCATGCACGCCCGGCCGCAGGAGGTGGTGCGGCGGCAGTCCCAACAGGCTGACCTGCTCATGGTCGGTCCGGGATCGCCTGCAGTCCTCGTGTGTGCCATCGAGCCGCCAAACCGCGGGATCGCCTGTGTCGATGCGGACGGTGCGCGTGTCGTCTGCCGGCATCTGCCACAGCTCCACACTGCGCCGAGGGGAGGGCACCCAGCGGTATTCATCTGCCGTCACTGCGGCGCGTAGCGAGAAGTGAGGGTTCACGAGCATGGTCAGCGGCAACTTTAGGTTCAGTGGTGATGGGGCCATGCAGGCCCCCGGGTCGAGCCTCAGTTGCGGCCCGCCATCACGCCGCCGTCGACATCCCAGGTTGCGCCGGTCACCCAGCCCGCTTTGTCGGACAGCAGGAACATGATGACCTCCGCCACGTCCTGCGGCGTGCCGACGCGCCCGATCGGGTGGAAGGCGTTGAAGCCCTGCAATGCGCTCGCGAAATCAGCCTTCGGGATGAAGCCCTCGTAGATCGGTGTCTGCACCACGGC
>CANHOE010000300.1 GCA_947462175.1 Burkholderiales bacterium
GCCGCCGAGCTTCGCGTTCTTCACCGTGATCGCCTCGGGCATCTGGTCGGCGAGCTGCATCGCCGCCATCACATGCATCGACACGCCCGTGGCCCCCACCGGGTGGCCCTTGGACTTCAGTCCGCCTGAGGCGTTGATGGGCAGCTTGCCGCCCACCTGTGTCCAGCCTTCGCGGATCGCGGTGGCGCCCTGCCCCGCAGGCGTCAGGCCCATGGCCTCGTACTCGAGCAGCTCGGCGACGGTGAAGCAGTCGTGCGTTTCGACGAACGACAAATCGCTCAGCTGCAGCTGCGCCGCATCGAGCGCCTTGCGCCAGGCCAGCGCGCAGCCGTCGAGCTTCATCACCTCGCGGCGCGACATCGGCAGAAAGTCCTGCACATGCGCCACGCTGCGGATCGCGATCTCGCGCTGCATGCCGCGCGCCGTGGCGGCATCGGTCAGGATCACCGCCGCTGCGCCATCAGAGACCGGCGAGCAGTCGGTGCGCTTGAGCGGCCCGGCCACGAAGGGATTCTTCTCGCTGACCTGACGGCAGAAGTCATAGCCCAGGTCCTTGCGCAGGTGCGCCAGCGGGTTGGCAGCGCCGTTGCGGTGGTTCTTGGCGGCGATCATCGCCAGGGCGTCGGACTGGTCACCGTACTTCTCGAAGTAGGCGGTGGCGATCTGGCCGAACAGGCCGGCAAAGCCGCCCTGGATGTCGCTTTCCTCGCGCAGGTACGAAGCGCGCAGCAGGTTGGTGCCGACCTCGGGGCCGGGCGTTTGCGTCATCTGCTCGACGCCCACCGCCAGCACGATCTTGGCGCGGCCGGCCTGGATGGACTTGATGCCCTGGTGGATCGCGGCCGAGCCGGTGGCGCAGGCGTTCTCGACCCGCGTGGCCGGCGTGAAGCGCAAGGCGTCGTCTGCCTGGAGCACCAGCGAGGCAGTGAAGTCCTGCTTGGAGAAGCCGGCGTTGAAGTGGCCGAGGTAGATCTCGTCGACATCGGCCGCAGAGATGCCCGCCGACTCCAGCGCGCCGTGAACCGCCTTGACGATCAGGCTCTCGACGCTTTCGTTGTCGAACTTGCCAAAAGGGGTTTGTGCCCAGCCGACGATAGAGACGTTCACACTCATGGTCTTACTCCCGTGCTCATTGGCATCAACTGGAAGCTGCGCTGGCCAACAGCTTGCGCAGTTCGTTCTTCAACACCTTGCCGTAGTTGCTGGTGGGCAGCTCGTCGACAAAGCGGTATTCCTTCGGCCGCTTGAAGCGGGCGATATGGTCCAGGCAGTGGGCATCGAGCTCACGCTCGGAGACGGCCACTCCCGGCGTGCGCACCACGAAGGCCACCAGCACCTCGCCCCATTCGGGGTCGGGCCGGCCGACGATGCTGACCTTGGTGACGCCCGGGTGGGTTTGCAAAACCTCCTCGACCTCGCGCGGGTAAATGTTGCTGCCGCCGCTGATCACCACATCCTTCGAGCGATCTCGCAGCGTGAGGCAGCCATTCGCGTCGAACGCGCCCATGTCGCCGGTGTGCAGCCAGCCGCCCTTGAGGGCCTGTCCGGTCGCATCAGGGTTGCGCCAGTAGCCCGACATCACCACATCGCCGCGGCAGACGATCTCGCCGACTTCGCCCGGTCTCACCTGCACGCCGAGCGCGTCGATCACCCTCACCTCGACCCCGCTGCGCGGCCAGCCCACCGAGCCGAGGATGGCGTCGTCGTCGGTGGCATGCGCCTGGGAGTGATCAGCACGGTCGAGCCCGGTGATCGTCATCGGCGACTCGCCCTGGCCGTAGATCTGCGCGAACACCGGGCCCAGCACCGCGGTGGATTGGCGCAGTTCTTCCACATACATCGGCCCACCGCCGTAGACGATGCAGCGCAGGTTCGCAGGCGGTGGACGGCGCTGGGCGGCGGCCTCCAGCCGCAGGCGCTGCACCATCGTGGGCGCGAGGAAGGCGCCGCAGCCGGGGTGCACCTCGCACAGGTCGAGAAACTCCGCCGGATCGAACGCGCCCGAGGCCGGCACCACCTGCCGCGCACCACGCGCCACCGAGCTCAGCATGTACATGCCCGAGCCGTGCGACATGGGCGCCACATGGATCTGGCTGCAATTGACATTCATCGCCTCGATGTCGGCCAGGTGTGCCACCGTCATCGCCAGCAGGTTGCGGTGCGAGAGCATGGCGCCCTTGGAGCGGCCGGTGGTGCCGCTGGTGTAGAACAGCCAGGCCAGGGCTTGCGGATCGATGGTGGGCGGCACCAGCGCGTCGACCTGCAGCATGTCGAGGTAATCGGCCTCGCCAATCACCACCAGGCGCTCGGCGTGCGCTGCTGCGGTGTGCGGCAAGTCAGGCAGCAGCTTCGGCGAGGCGAACACCAGCGACACGTCGGCATCTTCCAGGATCTGCAGCACTTCCTTGTCGTGCAGCTTGAAATTGATCGGCACGATGGTCGCTTCGGCCGCCCACGCAGCGAACAGCAACTCGGGGAACTCCACCCGGTTTTCACTGAAGAGTGCGATGCGGTCGCCGGCCGTGCAGCGTTGGCGGATGCCCGCCGCCAGGCTCAGCGCACGGGCGCGCAACTCGCGCCATGTGTGCACCTGCTCAAGGCCCCGGAACACCGCCCCTTGGTCTGGATAGCGAAGCGCAGTCTGGTCGAGCAGGGAAAACAGATTCATGTCGGGGCAGCCCTGGCAATGTGCACGGCGGACCCACGGCCCGCCCAGGATAGGACTCTAGTGTCCCACCGCGTACGCGCTTCTGACATGCGTCAAACCATGACGAGATGCGCTCGTCCCGGGTGTTCTGGGCCTGGACCACCGAGCTCAAGACGGCTGAGCGCCGCGTGCGTCAGGGCCGGCCGACCGCGGCGAAGCCAACGTCAGGCTGGTCGGTGAAGAAGCCGTCGATGCCCACCGCCAGAAATGCGCGTAACTGGCCGGCCAGATCGCCTGGCGCCGCAGGCTGATCGCCACGGCGAAACTCCTCGGGCAGAAAGAAGCCTTCGGCCCGGAAGGTCCAGGGATGCACCACCAGCCCCCGCGCATGTGCCTCGCGCACCAGGGCACTCGGGGAGCCAAGCCGGCCGTTCACACGCGGAATCACCAGATCGGTGTTGGGGCCGATGCCATCGGCATGGCGCCGGATGAAGTCCAGGCCGTCCGGTTTGGTCAGATCGACATAACCGCGCGGATCGCCTGCCAGCACAAAGTCGTAGGGCCGGCCGCTGGCCGCCAGCAACTGCACCAGGCGGATGTCGGTCCTGGTGCGGAGGTACTGCAGGTTCGCCACTTCGAAGGACTGGATATAGACCGGCGCCGACGCCGAGTTGCCGTAACTCGCGTGCAGCATGGACACCAGTGCATCGTCCATCGACACCAGACCTCGCTCACGGGCATGCGCGGCAAAGTAGCTCGGATGCTTGGTCTCCGGATAGATGCCGATCGTGCGGCCACGCTGCGCAGTCTCGGAGCGGGCCAGATCGATGATCTCCTGCAGCGTTGGAATCGAGAACTGATCGTTGAACGCGTTGTTGGCGGTGCGCAGGTCGCGCAGGCGTTCCTGCGCGCGCACATCGGCGCGC
>CANHOE010000301.1 GCA_947462175.1 Burkholderiales bacterium
GCGGCACCTTCAACGGCTACTTCAACTCCGTTTCTGCTTCCTGGGGATGGCAAGCCGGTGCCGAGTCCTACGGCTACGTGGTGTTCCTGATGAGCCCCAAAGCGGTGAAGTACATCGAGGACACCAAGGGCTGGGAAATCGGCGTCGGCCCGACGGTGGTCGTTGCCAACGAAGGCCTCGCGAAGAACCTCTCTTCGTCGACCCTCAAGGACGACGCCTACGCCTTCATCTTCGACCAGTCGGGCCTGATGGCCAGCCTGAGCATCGAAGGCACAAAGATCTCGCGCATCAAGAAGGCCAAGTAAGGCGGTTGCCACTTGCCTGTGGCTGCGCTGAGAGCCCCGCACCTGTCGGTGCGGGCGAAGGTCGGGCTGTCGTCCCGGCCGATTCTTAGGCTGCGCTGATGTGCTCCACCAGGATCGCGACGCCGATCCCAGCGAGCAAGATGCCGCCGCCAATTTCTGCCCACTTGCCCGATACGGTTCCAAGCGCGCGCCCCACCATCACGCCCGCAGTTACTGCGACGAAGGTCGTGAAGCCAATCGCAACAGCCACCGGAAGAATATTGACGTCGATCAACGCCAGCCCCACACCGACAGCCATGGCATCGATGCTGGTGGCTAACCCTGTCAGGACCAGAAGCCAGAATGGATGTCTGGTTAGCTTGACTCCTTTTTGCACTTTGGACGCCTTCAGTCCGCTGTACACCATGCGAAGGCCAAGCCCACTCAGAAGAACGAATGCGATCCAGTGGTCCCAGGCTTTGACATAGCTTGCGGCCGTGAGGCCGAGTGCCCAACCGATGACGGGCGTGATCGTTTCTATGACGCCAAATATGCCGCCGGTGCGCAACGCTTCGCTCCAACGCGGTTTTTGAAGTGCGGCGCCTTTGCCAACGGCAGCGGCGAACGCGTCGGTCGACATTGCCATCGACAGCAAGGCAATCGAGATGGGGTGCATAGGGGAGCGCTTCTCCGGCCGGTCGAGAGCTACGGCGCGTCGACACAGTCCGGCTTACGTTGTGAAGACACGCCGATGGTCTCGCCAACCAGGATGGTGACCTGCGCCACGGCCCGCTAAGCAGGCCGAGTATGTTGACGCAGGCGCTTTCAGGTGAAAGCCGGCTACTCCCCAAAGGAATGAAGCAGTTTACGGGAAAACCCGACGGCACGCCGTCGCCGTGTAGTTTCGCAAACGCAGCCGTTGCTGAGCAACGACAGGGCCGTCTCCGGCATCAAACGGCTACTCGGCTGTCTGGCTGGGCGATTCGGCCGTCAGCTGCCAAATGTCGTTCTCGGGCTGAAGCGCCGTTAGTACAGGCGATGAATGGTGCGGCAAGAGCTCAGCCCTTGAGGCGACCCGATTCGCCTGCCCGATGCTGACGCGCCGCAACGGCGGCCCGAGGTCGACAACGGGCGTTCCGCGTGGCAGCCCATAGCTGACATCCGTGACGCCAACGCCCGGATTTCAACTCGGTCGTCAAGTACAGAACAGATCGTCGCGACATGATGTCCCGCGCCGCATTGATTCAGGGCCGAACGCCCTTGCGCTCGGACAGAGTGTCGTTGTTCACCAGCGTCCAGCGCACCTCGGTATCGCTGCACAGAGCGGCCAGTCGGGTCAGCACGTTGCGCACAGCCGCATGCGCTGCCACAACGCCACCCGGCGCGTCTTCACTGGCGCTTTCACCCACCGCATCGAACTGCTCGCTGGCCAGGACACCGCGTGTCACGCTGTCGACCAGGCTCGCGCGCAAGGTGAAACGCACCCGGCTGGGCTGGCTACCGAAGTCGTGCTGCAGAAGCAGGATCTCCGTGTCCAGTTCGATGTCAGACCGAGCGGCACTCGGTGATTGCACGACTGCCGCAAAAGCGCTCGTCGACTCGATCGCAGCGACCATCATCGGCATCAGCATCTGAGCCGGCGTGTCGATCCAGACACTGTTCGCATAGGTGCCGAGCCGCTGCGACTCGCGTGTGTAGACGATTCCCACGCTGTCGTAGCCCGGTGAGGCGCGCGGCCGATTCACCGCCAGCGTGGGGTGCACGTTGCCGGCCACATCGGGGCCGCGCGGCATCGAGGTCACGGCCCTCGGCGCGCTGTCCAGTGTGTAGTAGGCAGGCGCTGCGGGGGGCTTGGGCAGCAGGTCAGCACAGCCGGTCATACCGAGCACCAGCGCGGTCGCTGACCACCCGAGCAGCGATCGAGAAAGGATGGACTTCATGGTGTCGGCTTTCGGGTGGGTGGCGATGGCGTGCCGTCCGCCGGGCCCTCACCCGGCCCCGGCGGCACCGGGCTGCGGCCGAGGATCAGCGCCGATGGGTTGCGCTCGGTCTGCTCACTGAGGCGCCGAAGCGAGGCCGACAACACATTCAGTTCAGCCAGCAGGCGCTGCAGTTCAGGCAGCGATTGCGCGGTGAACCGCTGTACGTCCGCGCCAACGGCGTCGACCGTGTTGCCGGCCCGCGTGCTGGCTTGCGCTGCAGACTGACCTAGTTGGTCGATGGACTGCGCACTGCGACCGATCTGTTCGATCAGAGGGCCCAGCCGGGCGGTGGCCTGCGCGGTATGGTCGAAGGTGCGCGAGGCGCTCACGATGCCGGCGTCGATGGCGTCGCGCCGCGCCGCGACGGCCCGCGATACGGTGGCCATGTCGGCCAGCGTGCGGCTGAAGGCCTCGCGATTGGCATCGCTGAGGATCGCGTCGATGTTGCTCGAGGTACGGTCGAGCTTCGTCAGCACGGTCGTCAAGACGTTCTCCAAACGGGTGCTCAGTGACGGCTTGGTCTGGATAACGGGATAGGCAGCCCCGTCGGTGGCCCGCAGGAGCGGCGACGCCGCCGTGCTGCCACCGAGTTCGACATAGGCGATGCCGGTGAGCCCTTGCGTCTTCAACACCGCCAATGTGTCTTCCTTGACCGGCGTGCCGCGCTCGATCGCCAGCAACAGCAGCACCCGCTCGGGGTTCGACCGGTCGAGTGCGATGTTGCGCACCTTGCCCACTTCCACGCCGTTGAATTTCACCGGCGCGTTCGTGTTGAGCCCGGCCACCGATTCGTCTTCGATGGCCAGGTACAGGTCGTACTGCTTGCGCAAGGCACCGCCCGACGCCAGCCACAGCGCACCGGCAATCAGTGCAGCGACCAGGATCAGCACGAAACCGCCGACCAGTGTGTAGTTCACCTTGGTTTCGATGCGGCCTCCGCGCCCTGCGGGCCGTCTTGCATCTGGCTGGGTGGCCGGGCCGCCCTGCCCCGCTCACCTTCGAAGTACGGTCGTATCGAAGGCTTCTTCATCTGCGCCAGCTCGTCCATCGAGCCCACGCCCTGAACAACGCCGTCGCCCAGCACCGCGACACGATCGGCCACCCGCCACAGCAAGTCGAGGTCGTGGGTGACCATCACGATGGTCAAGCTGAACAGCTCGCGCAGGGTCAGCACCAGTTCGTCGAAACCATCGGCGCTGATCGGATCGAGCCCGGCGGTGGGTTCGTCGAGGAACAGCAGTTCCGGGTCGAGCGCGAGGGCACGGGCCAGCGAAGCGCGCTTGAGCATGCCGCCGC
>CANHOE010000302.1 GCA_947462175.1 Burkholderiales bacterium
ATGTTCGGCAAGCCCATGCGCTATGTGGCGGTCTCGGTCCTGCCTGCGCTGCTCGCCATATTCGTCGGCACGCTGATCATTTCCTGGTTGCCGCTGCTGGCCACCGGGCTGCCTGGGCTGCTGCTTCGAACGGAATGAATTCGGTCTCGGCCGGCTGCGTCCGACAGCGTACAGACGCGCGCATCGATGCAGCCGATAAACAGCGCCTGCGGCGCCTTGAAAGCCGCGCGCCGTTTCCACTGGAGCCCGATGAAGTCGCAAAGCCGACGCCGCGCCTTCGCGCTGTGCGTGGCCCTCATCACAGCCGCGATGCTGGGTCTGAGTTGCAGCAGCCTGCCCAGCTTCGTGCCCGACCTCGCGCACCGACCGACGCGGCCGGTGCCGCTGGAGGGTGCGAGCGGCCCGTTGTCCGCCGCCCAGAGCCGCGCCATCCTGCAGCGCCTGCAGAGCGGCGGTGAACCAACCGACATCTTCAGCCGCCATCTCGCGCTGGAAGAGGCCATCGTCGGCAGCCCGCTGACCACGGGCAACGCAGTGCGTCTGCTGCAGGACGGGCCGGCCACCTACCGCGCCATGCTCGGCGCCATCGCCGCCGCGCGAGACCACATCAACATGGAAACCTACATCCTGGATGACGACGCCATCGGTCGCCAGTTCGCCGAGGCACTGCTGGCCAAGCAGGCGCAAGGCGTGCAGGTCAACCTGCTGCGCGACAGCGCGGGCACATTCAGCACACCCGCTGCCTTCTTCCAGCGCCTCACCGAGGCGGGCGTTCAGGTCCTCGAGTTCAACCCGGTCAACCCGGTCAACCCGCTGACGGCGCGCGACGGCTGGCAATGGAACCAGCGCGACCACCGCAAGCTGCTCGTCGTCGATGGCCGCATCGCCTTTCTCGGCGGCATCAACATCAGCAGCGTGTACTCAGGCGGCTCCTTCGGCAAGGCCAAGCGAGTCGATCCCGACGCGGCGCTGGCCTGGCGCGACACCGACCTGCAGCTGGAAGGCCCGGTCGTGGCCGAGCTGCAGAAGCTCTTTCTGGCTGCGTGGCAGAGCCAGCACGGACCGCCCCTGCAGCCGCGCGACTATTTCCCGCCCTTGCAGGAGATGGGAAACCAGGTCGTGCGCGCCATCGGCAGTTCGCCTGAAGAGGCTTTCAGCCTGATCTACGCGACGCTGCTGTCGGCCATCGGCAGTGCAGAGACCAGCGTGCACATCACCAACGCCTATTTCGCGCCCGACCCGCAGCTTCTCGACGCGCTGGTGGCCGCGGCGGCGCGCGGCGTCGAGGTGACGTTGATCCTGCCGGGGCAGACCGACTCTTGGCTGGTCTTCCACGCCGGGCGCAGCCACTACGCGCAACTGCTGAAGGGCGGTGTGACGATCTTCGAGCGCCGCGGCGTCGTGCTGCACTCGAAGACGGCACTGGTGGACGGCGTCTGGGCCACCATCGGATCCACCAACCTGGACTGGCGCAGCTTCCTGCACAACCACGAACTCAACGCCGTCATGCTCGGCGCCGATTTCGGACAACAGGTTCAGACCATGTTCGACCGCGACCTGGCAGCGTCGGATGCCATCGAACTCGCAGCATGGGAGCGTCGCAGCCCGGCCTTGCACGTACAGGAGTGGTTCGGCCGGCTGTGGGAATACTGGCTCTGACGCAGAACGAAAACTCGCGGCCAGGCAATTCAGGTGGATGCGCGCGAAGGCAGGTCGATCATGGCGGTTGGTTCGGTGACGGCACGGATCGCGTCCGGCCTGGACCAGCGCTGCTGCAGTGGCGCAGAGCCGGACTCGATGAACAGCCGCTTGATCATGGGAAAGCGCCTGCGCACCTGCCGTTCGATATCGGCGATGGCCAGCGCTGCATCGGCGGCAGCCGTGCCTTCGTCGAAGTCGAGGTCCATGGTGACTAGCGCATCGTCGGGACCCATGTACATCGACAGGATGCGCCCGACGTCCCGCACCCCGGGAACAGCGAGGGCCATGCTGCGTATGGCGCGCGCAGTCTCCGGACGAATGCCTTCACCGATGAGCAGATCTCGTGACTGCCACGTCAGGAAGGTTGCCACTCCCGCCAACAGCACGCCGATCAGCAGCGACGCTGCGCCATCGAGCACCGGCATGTCGAGGCGATGGCTGAGCCAGATGCCTAAAGCGGCGATGGCCAGCCCCGCCAGTGCCGCAGAGTCCTCCGCCAACACGGTGTAGGTGGTTGGGTCCTTGCTCCGATGGATCGCCTCCCAGAACGGCGCACCATCGGCCTGCCTCAGGAACTCACGCAGTGCGATCGTGAAGCTGATGCTTTCGAACAGGGCGGCAACCCCGAGCACGACGTAGTTCCAGGTCGGGTCATGCAAGGGCTGAGGGTGTCGAATGTGCTGCACACCTTCGTAGAACGAGACACCGCCGCCCAGGCCGAAGATCAGCACCGCCACGATCAGGCTCCAGAAGTACAACTCCTTGCCATGCCCGAAGGGGTGCTCCGGCGTGGCAGGCCGCTGGCTGAGACGGATGCCCACGAGCAAGAGCATGCCGTTGAAGGTGTCGACCGAGGAATGGATGCCCTCCGAGAGCATGGCCGAGCTGCCGGTGATGCCCGCAACCACGAGCTTGGTCGCCGCAATGGCGACGTTGGCTGCGATCGCACCATAGATGGCGAGCTTCGAGTTCGTCATGACGCGGTGGCCATTGCGACGTGCGCGGGTCGTTCTGCAACAGGCGCTAGACCCATCCGGCCCGGCGCAAACGACGATAAACAAGGGCGCACCCCAGCGCGGTCACGGCGACGGCCATCGGGTACCCGGCCTTCCACTTCAACTCCGGCATCCACTCGAAGTTCATGCCGTACAGGCTGAAGATGACGGTGGGGATGGCCAGGATCGCGCCCCAGCCCGCCAGGCGCTTGACCACCTCGTTCTGGTTGTTGGCCACGAGCGCCAGGTTCACCTGCATCGCCGTGGTCAGCATGTCGCGCATGCCATCGATCAAACCCACCAGCCGCGAGACGTGATCCTGAATGTCCCGGAAGTAGGCTCTCAATTCCTTGGGGATCAGGTCTTCGTGCAGTCGCATCAGCTCGGAGCTGATCTCCGCCAGGGGCAGTGCGGCGTTGCGAAGCTCGAGGAGATTGCGCTTCAGCGCGTACAAGCGCTCGATCACGAGCCTGTCGAACCGATCCTTGAAGATGTCGGTCTGGATCGCATCGAAGTCCTGCTCGAACTGAGCGACGACTGGCTGGTAGTTGTCGGCCACGAAATCCAGGATCGCATAGAGCGCAAAGCCCGGTCCCTTGGGCAGGTCCTTCGTACAGTCTTCGCAGCGCTGCAGCACTTGCGCGAAGCTCGATGACGCGCCGTGGCGCACCGATACCAGAAAGTTGCTGCCGACAAAGAGGTGCGTCTCTCCGTAGACCACATGGCTGGCTTGCAACTGGGCCGTCTTCAGCACGATGAACAGCGAGTTGCTGTAGGCCTCGATCTTGGGGCGCTGGTGGGCGTGGTGCGCGTCCTCGATGGCCAGTTCATGCAGACCGAAGGCCTGCTGGATCTC
>CANHOE010000303.1 GCA_947462175.1 Burkholderiales bacterium
AACCGGCACCAGCCTGCGCGGTCTGCTGGTCGAGGTCAGCAACGACCAGGCCGTGGGGCTGCTGGCCGGCGGCGCCGTGTCGGACAACGGCACCGCAGAAAACGCCGCGACCGGACGCATCGACGTGGAACACGGCAACGCCACGATGATCGGCTACGCGGTCAACCAGAACGGTCGTGTGTCGGCCAGCACATCGGTCAATCTCAACGGTTCGGTCTACCTGCTGGCCCGCGATCAGGCTGTGTCTAAAGCCACCGGGGTCGTGGCCACCCGCTCCGGGCCGCTGGTGCTGGGGCCGGACAGCGTGATCGAGGTGCGGGAAGACCTGCAAGACACGTCCAAGGTTCCGGCCACCAACACCTTCAACCGTTCGCTGGTGCGGCTCAACGGCAACAACATCGAGTTGCAGTCGGCCGAGTCGCCGTCCGGCGAAAAGTCCGCCGCGAAGATCGTGGCGCCGGGCGGCAATGTGCTGATGCTGGCCGAGCGTCTGTACGCCGAGGCGCCGGGCACCAACCCGCCTGACCCACGCACCGACAGCTCGCGGGTTGATTTCGGTGCGGGCTCGCTGGTCGACGTGTCTGGCAGCCATGGCACCACGCTGGCGATGGACAGCAACATCGTGACGGTCGAGTTGCGCGGCACCGAACTGGCCGACAACCTGGCACTGCGCGATTCGCCGCTGTATGGCTCCAAGGTGCGCATCGATGCGCGCAAAGGCACCGCCGTGGGCGATGTGTCGGGCTGGTTGAAGCAACGCCAGTTCAGCCTGGGTGAGATCAATGCCAACGGCGGCACGGTGAGCGTGGTCGCGGGCTCGGCCATCATCCAGCGCGCCGACAGCTTGATCGATGTCGACGGAGGCTGGGTGGACGTGGCTGGCGGTCTGCTCAACACCAGCCAGCTGCGACTGGGCAACACGCTGGTGGACATCGGCGCGGCCAAGGCGGGTGTGGCCTACGACGAGGTGGTCAACCTGCCCGACAGTGCAGCCCGTTTCCAGGCTGGTTACCGGCAGGGCGCGAGCGCGGGCATGGTCCAGTTCTCGGCGCCTGTCATCGTGCAGCAGGGCGCGCTGAGCGGCAACGTCGAGCGCGGGATTTACCAGCGAGACCCCGGCGGTGTGAGTTACCCGTTGGCAGCCCGGCTTGAAATCGGCACCCTGTCAGACACCGCTGTGTCGACTCCGGTGCCGACCATCAAGGTGTCGGATGATCCGAAATCTGGCAGCTTCGGTTGGGGCTGGTTCGGACGGCCTGCCGATGGTGACTACGGTCTGGGCTGGTACGGCGGGCGCGCGGCGGGCTACGCCAGCCAGTTCCGCTACCAGGGGCTGTTGCGGCTGAGCGCGTCGGATGCCGCCGCGCGGGTGCTGCCTGGTGTGGGCGAGCCGTTGGATGGCCTGGCCGACACCTTGACGCTGAACATGCAGGCGCTGGGGAATGCGGGTTTCACTGCCTTGTCTGCCCAGACCGGCGGCAACATCGACATCACGCAAGCCCTGACGCTGGCGCCGGGCAGCCTGCTGCAACTCGACGCGTCGCAACCGAGGCTCACCCCCAATGAGGGCGAGGCTCAACCGCCCGATGGCGGCAAGTTGACGGTAGGCGCCTCGGTGTCGATGGCCGGCGGCAGCTTCACCGGCAAGGCGCTGAGCATCGACGTCAGCGACGGCGTCACGCTCGATGTGTCCGGTCTCTGGACGAACGACCGGGCGTTTGCCAACCCAGGGCGCGATGCCGCTGGGAACCCGAGCGATCCAGTGGCCAAGGCCGGCGGTTCGGTGTCGCTGAGTGCCGCTTCGATTGCGCTGGGCGATGACGTCGGCATCGATGTCTCGGCCGGTGCCTGGCTGCCCGCTACGGGCAGCGTGGACAACGGCAAGGCCGGCTCGATCTCGATGGTCGTCAAGCCGCTGGACTCCACAGCCCAGAGCATGAATCTGGCCACGCTGGGTTGGGGAAGCGACCTGCGACTGTCGGGATACGGTTTTGGTGGCGGCGGCACCCTGAAGCTGGTCGGGCGCGATGTCGTGCTCGGCAACGTGCCTCTGGCGCAGCAATCGGTCGGTGACCTGGTGCTGGCCCCGGCGTTTTTCCAACAAGGTGGTTTCACCAGCTATGACATCGGCGCCAACCGCGATCTGACCGTGTCTGCCAGCACGTCGCTGCGGCCGATGGCCAGCCAGCGTGTGCTGAACAGCGGCGCCGAACGCACCCGCAGCGGCAGGCTGAGCGACGTGACCAACGAGCAGTTGTCACCGCTGGCCAGGCCGGGACTCGTGCGCCAATCCACCAATCTCACCCTGCGCGCCGGGGTCAGTCTGGCGCCGTCCGATGGCAGCGCCGCCGCCGGGCGTTTGCGCGTTCTCGACGGAGCGGGCGTGGTGCTTGATCCAGGCGCGTCGCTGAACCTTCGCTCGTCCGGCCATCTCGAGGTCTACGGCAGCCTGAACGCCCCTGGAGGGCGCATCGCGCTGGGACTCACGCCGTTCGGCAGCGACACCACCGTGCACAACCTGTGGCTGGGCCCGGCCGCCACGCTGCGCGCCGACGGCAGCGACGCACGGCTTTACACCAATGGTCTGGGGTTGACCAGTGGCGAGTTGCTCGGCGGTGGCAGCATTACCCTGGGTGGTACCACGGACAATGCCTCCGACGGCAGCAGCGTGCTCAATCCGGCGGCTGCCTACGTGGTGATACAGCCAGGCGCGACGCTCAGCGCCGGCGGCGTTTCGGCCTTCGGGTTGAAATTCCAGTCGGGCAGCGGCACCACCACGGTCGATCGTTTGACCAGCGCTGGCGGCAGCATCGACATCCGCTCGTCGAAGGGCATGGAGCTCTACGGCAGCTTCCTGGGCGGCGCTGGCGCTGGCGCCAACGCAGGCAGCCTGACGGTGGCGCTGGAGGGCGACACCGAAGCCGTGCTCAACGTGGTGAAGTCGGGTGCCCCGGTCGGTAGCACCACCGCCAAGGACGCCCTGAGCGCCAGCACCTATCGGGGAACGCCAGGCAGTGCGACCGTGTTGGCCAGCGGCTTGACCGACGGCGGCTTTGGCCGCCTGCGCTTGCGCAGTTCGGGGGTGCTCGGCTTCTCGCTGGAAACCGGGGATCAGGCGCTGACGGCCTCCCAGTCGATCGTGCTGGACGCGCCCACCTTGCTGGCAGACAGCGCGCTGCGTACCTCGGTTTACAAGGACCTGCTCAAGACTGCAATCGCCGAACTGAAGGCCGCCGACAAGCTGGCCGGCATCAAGCGCACCGCCGACGAGCTGGCCGAAGCGGCCGCCCCGTTGGCCAACGCCCGCCTGGCCAGCAGCAGCTTGCTGCAGGACACGCCTGCGACGCTGTCGCTGCAAGCGCCGTATGTGCAACTGGGCGACAGCGGCGTCGATCAGACGGTGTTCCCGCTGGTCCCGCAGCCCGATGAGGCCGCCCCGCGTGTGGCGATGGCAGGCAACTCGGTTCTCGAGGTCAAGGCGTCGAACATCGATCTCAAGGGCCACAGCGCACTGCAAGGCTTCGGCACGGCGTCGCTGGATGC
>CANHOE010000304.1 GCA_947462175.1 Burkholderiales bacterium
AGCTTCCGAAGAACTGGGCCGAATTATAAAAAGCATAATCCAAGATGCTCAATAGATAATATGCCCCCGTTTCGGGGGTAAACCCTGCAGGGTGAGCTGATTTCTGGATATCCGCGAGTACAGATATTCCCTAAGTATTTTCATACTGCAGAAACCATGGGCGAATGGAAAAGCTGCTGAAGCGGAGAGCGCCACCTGTGCAGCGCTCGGGGCCTGGTGAGCACCCTCCCGGGTGTGGTGAAGAGTCAGGCCGTCGATAGCCTCGGCTCGGCGGTCTCAGCTGGCCGGAACCTCGTACACCACCCTCGCCTTGCGCCCTTCGGCCGCTGCCCGCCAGCGCTCGAGGGCTTCGTCGCTCGGGTAGAAGCGCGCCTGTTCGCCCAGGTCGAGGTCACCGGTGACTTCGCCGTTCGCGGCGCTGCGGTGCAGGTGGAAGCGCACGGACAGACCTTGCGACAGGTCGCCGTGTTCGGTGACCACGTGGCGCACCGGGAAGTCGCGCAGCAACTCAGCCACAGGCGGCACGGCGCCGTTGACGTGCACGCTCAGGTACTTGCCGAAACGACACCGCGCTTCGGCCAGGCCCCACACCTGCTGCACCGTCAGCCGCAAGCCCCCGGAGAAGCGATCGGGCTGCACCTTGCCCTGCACGATGACCAGTTCATCGTCCTTCAGCAGCTCACGGTTCGCGTTCACCAGCTCTTCGCTGGCCACCGCTTCGATGGCTTCGGTCTTGTCGTCGAGCTTGAAGATCGCGACCCTGCCACGCTGGCCGTTGACCATGCGCAGGTCGCCGACGATGCCGGCCAGCAGCTGCGGTTCACGCGTGTCCAGCACATCGGCATTGGCGCGCTTGGCGAACTGGCGAACCTCGTCCACGCTCTGATCGAAGAGGTGGCCCGACAAATAGAAGCCCAAGGCGGCCTTCTCGGCCATCAGCCGTTCCTTGATGCTCCATGGCAGGGTCTCGACCAGCGGCGGCTCCTGTGTCGAGGCGCCGTGCGAATCATCGAAATCGAACAGCCCGCCCTGATTCGCGTGCGCCGCCTGCGAGTCGGCGTAGTCGAACGCGAGGCCGACACTGGCGAGCAGCGCGGAACGCTCCTGGCTCCAGCCATCAAAAGCACCCGCCTTGATGAGCGCTTCGACAGTGCGCTTGTTGATCCGAGCGCGGTCGACACGCGCGCAGAAATCGAACAGGCTGGTGAATGCACCACCTTCATGGCGGGCAGCGACGATCGCCTCGATCGCGCCCTGCCCCGTGCCCTTGATCGCGCCCAGGCCGTAGCGCACGCGGCCGCGCTCGCCCTTCTGTTTTGCCGTTGGCGCAGGTGTGATCGGCTCGAAGCGATAGCTTCCGGCGTTGACATCGGGCGGCTCGAACACCACGCCCAGCGCTTTCGCGTCGTCGTGGAAGATCTTCAGCTTGTCGGTGTCGTCGAGCGCCACGCTCATGTTGGCGGCGGTGAACTCGGCCAGGTAATGCACCTTCAGCCAGGCCGTGTGGTAAGCCAGCAGGGCATAGGCCGCCGCGTGCGACTTGTTGAAGCCGTAGCCCGCGAACTTCTCCATCAGGTCGAAGATCTCGTTGGCCTTGGGCTCCGCAATGCCCTTCTTCGCCGCGCCTTCGGCAAAGATGGCGCGGTGCTTCATCATCTCCTCGAGCTTCTTCTTGCCCATCGCGCGGCGCAACAGGTCGGCGCCGCCGAGCGTGTAGCCGCCGACGATCTGGGCCACCTGCATCACCTGTTCCTGGTAGACCATGATCCCGTAGGTCTCTTCGAGCACATCCTGCATCAGCGGGTGCGGGTACTCGACCTCCTCGCGGCCGTGCTTGCGCGCGCAGAAGCTGGGGATCAGGTCCATCGGGCCCGGGCGGTACAGCGCCACCAGCGCGATCACGTCCTCGAACACGCTGGGCTTGGCGTCGCGCAGCATCCGCTGCATGCCTGAGCTTTCCAGCTGGAACACCGCGACCGTCTTGCCCTCGCTCATCAGGCGGTAGGCGGCTGGATCGTCGAGCGCGATGTTTTCCAGCGCAAAGTCACGCTGGTCGGGGTGGCGCGCGCGGATGAATTCCTTGGCCATCTCCAGGATCGTGAGCGTGGCCAGACCCAGGAAGTCGAACTTCACCAGGCCGATCGATTCGACGTCGTCCTTGTCGAACTGGCTGACCGCGCTGTCGCTGCCGGGCTGCATGTACAGCGGGCAGAAGTCGGTGATCTTGCCGGGCGCAATCAGCACGCCGCCGGCATGCATGCCGACGTTGCGCACGATGCCCTCGACGCGCTCGGCCAGCGCCAGCAGCTCGGCGACTTCTTCTTCCTTCTGCTCGCGCTCCTCGATCTCGGGCGCTTCACGGCGCGCGTAGATCACGCTGGTATCGGTGTCATTCGGAGGTCGGCGCAGTGTGACCGTCTTGCCTGGTGGCGCTGGCACCAGCTTGGCAATGCTGTCCACGTGTCCGTAGCCCATGCCGAGCACGCGGCCGATGTCGCGCAAGGCGGCCTTCGCGGCCATCGTGCCGAAGGTGACGATCTGGCTCACCGCATCACGGCCGTACTTGTCCTTGACGTAATCGATGACGCGGTCGCGGTTGGCCTGGCAGAAGTCGATGTCGAAGTCGGGCATCGACACGCGGTCCGGGTTCAAGAAGCGCTCGAACAGCAGGTTGTACTGAAGCGGGTCGAGGTCGGTGATCTTCAGCGCATAAGCCACCAGCGAACCCGCACCCGATCCGCGCCCCGGGCCGACCGGGCAGCCGTGGGCCTTGGCCCAGTTGATGAAGTCAGCCACGATCAGGAAGTAGCCCGGGAAACCCATCTTCAGGATGGTGGCGATCTCGAATTCGAGCCGCTCAACGTAGCGTGCGCGCTCGGCATCGCGCAGGGCTTCATTGGGGTACAGCTGCACCAGCCGCGCTTTCAGGCCCTCATGCGATGAGTGCCGAAAGAAGGCTTCGGGTGCCATGCGTTCACCGTTGACCTCGGGCGTCGGAAAAGCCGGGAGCTGCGGCTTGCCGAGCACGAGACTCAGGCTACAACGCTTGGCGATCTCGACGCTGTTGGCCAGCGCACTCGGCACATCCGCGAACAGCGCTTCCATCTCTGCCTGAGACTTGAAGTACTGCTGCGCGTTGAAACGTTTGACGCGGCGCGGGTTGGTCAGCGTTTCACCTTCGGCGACGCAGACCCGGGCCTCGTGCGCCTCGAAGTCTTCGTTGGTCAGAAACTGCACGGGGTGTGTTGCCACCACCGGCAACTGCAGCGCTGCCGCCAGGCGCACCGCCGCCTGCACCTGGGCTTCCTGGCCTGGCAAGCCGGCACGTTGCAGTTCGAGGTAGAAGCGGTTCGGGAAGAGCTCGGCAAAGCGCTGTGCCAGGCTGCGCGCGCGTGCCGTGTCGCCGGCCACCAGGGCCTGGCCGACCAGGCCCAGTTCGGCGCCTGAAAGCGCGATCAGGCCGCCATTCAGCTCGGTCAAGGCAAGCCAGGTCGTCCACGGCTGGGACTGAGTGGCCGGCCCCAGCCAGCA
>CANHOE010000305.1 GCA_947462175.1 Burkholderiales bacterium
GAGATCAGCTTCAGCTGCCCGCGTTTCTCCAGCATCACCTTGGCCATGCCCGAGGCCTGCGCTCTTTGACCCGAGAGCTGTTCGTGCAGGATGCGGCTCTGACTTTCCAGCTCGCGCTGCCGCGATTGCAGCAGCTGCGACTGCAGCTGTTTGGCTTCGATGACGCGCTCGTCCTTGTCCCCGAATGTGGCCAGCTCCGCCTTCCAGTGGATTGCCGAGCCAGCGCGTTCGGCCAGCAGGCGCGATTCGGTGGCCAGCAGATTGATGTATTGCAGTTCTACGCCGGTGAGGTCGGCCTCGGAGCTCAGCGGATTGATGCGCACCAGCAGCTGACCCTGCTGGACGGCGTTGCCTTCCTTCACCAGTAGTTCCTGAACCACGCCGCCGGACGGATACTGGACGGCCTGTCGGCTGCCGGCCACGGCCACCTCTCCTTCCATCACCACACCACCGTCCAGTGGCGCGGTCATCGACCAGACCAGGAATGCCAGGAATGCAGCGCTTGTTATCAGCACCAGGTTGCGGCGCAGGCCTGCCTGCTCGAGCACCACCGGCTCCAGCCCACGGCCCTTGCTGGGCAGCTCGCTCGGGTTATAGGGGTTCCAGCTGCCGACCCACGCGGACAGGCGGCCCGAACCGCTGGCCTTCACGCGGCGCTCCGGTTGTCTGTTTGCACAGGTGCCTTGGCGCTGGCGTCAGTGGGTACCGGCTGCACTCGCTTGACCGCTTCGAACAGATCCTTGGGTGAGCCGAAACCAACCTGGCGGCCCGACTTGAGTACCAGCATCAGATCGACAACGCCGATCAGGCGCGGCCGGTGCGTGGTGACGATGACCGTGGTGCCTTGTGTGCGCATGTGACGCATCGCCTCGATCAGAGCCTGCTCGCCCACCTCGTCGAGGTTCGCATTGGGTTCGTCCATGACCACATAGCGCGGGTTGCCGTACAGCGCGCGTGCGATGGCCAGGCGCTGGCGCTGGCCCCCCGACAGCGCAAATCCGTCGTCGCCCAGCACCGTTTCGTAACCCTGGGGCCACTGCAGGATCGTGTCGTGAAGGTCCACGGAGCGGGCAGCTTGCACCACTGCGTCGGCATCGACCGTGCCCAGGCGGGCGATGTTCTCGGCGACGGTGCCCTCAAAGAATGCGATTTCCTGCGGCACGTAGCCCATGAGCGGGCCCAGCTCATCGGCATTCCACTGCGAGATCTCGACACCGTCGAGTCGGACGGAGCCTTCGGTGGGTTGCCAGGCTCCGACCAGCAGTTTCGACAGCGACGTTTTGCCGGCAGCGCTAGGGCCGACGATGGCCAGGGCCTGGCCGGCCGCCAGTTCGAAGCTGATCGCCTGCACGACGTCGCGCTCTGCGCCATTGGGTGCGCCACTGGCTTTGTCCACCAGGAGGTGGCCGACCGGCGCTGGCAGCGCCATGGCGTCGGCCGGACGCACGTCGTCGACCAGCAGTGCGTTGAGCCGGTCATAGGCCTGACGTGCCGCGACGATGGTCGGCCACTGCGAAATCAGGTTCTGAAGAGGCTGCACAGACTTGCTGATCAGCATCGTTGCGGCCATCACCATGCCGCCTGTGATCAGCCCTTCAATGGCCAGGAAGATGCCGACGGCCATGCCTACTGACTGGAAGGTGTGCTGCATGAAGCTGGAAACACCTGCACCGCTGCCGGCCGCATCCGACGCCTGCACTTGCAGCGCGACAAACTCGCGGTGCTGTCCGTGCCAGCGCTGCCGCAAGGCCGGCATCATGCCCAGTGCGCGCGTCGATTCAGAGTTGCGCAGCAGGCCGGCAGCCATGCGTGTGGATTCGTGTTTGGCGGTGTTGGAGGCCTGGAGCGTCGATGAAGTCATCTGCCGATTGGCCAGGGCAACAATCAGCATCGCCAGCGCCGTGCCCAGCGAGTACGCGGCCAGGATCGGATGAAAGGTCGCGCCGACGGCAATGAACAGCAATGCGAACGGTGCCGAGATGACGGTCAGCACCCCGTTTCCCGACAGGAACTGGCGAAGAACCAGCAGGTCGCCCATCGCTTGCTCGACATTGACTGCCCTGCGGTGCGCCTGTCTGCGGAAGGCGGCGTCGAACACGTCGGCCGCCAGTTCCCAGTCGATGCGCAGCGACAGGCGCACCATCAGTCGGCTTCGCGTCCACTCCATCGCCGACCAGAACATGTAGACGCCGACGATCAGCACCGTCAGCGACAGCAACGTGACCACGCTACGGCTGCTCATCACGCGGTCGAAGCTGTTCCACATGTACACGATCGGCGCCAACGAAAGCAGCTCCAGCACGACGCACAGGCCCGCCATCATCACGAAGCCGCGGCGGCATTGGTTCAACACGGCCGTGACCGGCCCCGTGCCGGGTGTAGCGTGTACCTCGTTTTCTTTCATGGGTTCAGTCAAGTCTTGGGCGTGTGCAGGTGGAATGGATCGGCGAGGTTCTGGCCCTCATCCGAGCGGAGGCCCAGCAGCTGGACGTCAGGGGCCGGCGGCGCCGCGCTCCAGTGCAGACCGCTGTCGTGCAGCGCGGCCTGCAGTTCGGTCAGTGAAGCGTCTGGCACTGGGTCGGTCAAACGCAGGTCGGTGAAGCCATCGTTGTGCAGCGTGTCGAATGCGTCAGGCGCGTTCATCAGCGCTGCCAGATCGGCGGCATTGAGCTCCAGAGAGACCGACTGGTTGTCAGCGTGCTGGAAGCGCGGCATGTCTTCGAGGCGCAGTTCCGGGCTGACCATGAAGCCTGCTCCGCCGCCGTTGTCCACAGTGACGGACATGTCGACTTCCGGCCAGCTGCCGTTGGCGGCGATCAGGTCGAGGAAGGCGATGTCGCTCTGGGCCAGTGCGGCGGCCATGTCGTCGGCGAGAACAATTTGGTCGACCCCTGCCTGGTCCATGTCGGTTTCCAGGGTCGGCAAGGCGCTCGCCAGATCTGCCAGGTCGATAGGCGGCTGCTCCGACAGGCCAGGTAGCCCCAGCGACAGGCTGACGTCGGTGCTGTCGTCAAAGTTGTGCAGCGCGTTGAGCGACACGCTGTCGATCTCGTCGCCGTGCAACAGCTGACTGAACAGGTGCGACATGCTGTCGATCTCGTCTGATGAGAGCGGCAGGTTCCCTTCCAAGGCGATGTGGTCGACGCCCGCTCCCAGGGCGATCCGTGCGAATTGCGCGGCCGCTTCTGGCGAGTGGAGGTTGGCCACATCGGTGGCCGACAGTTTGACGGTGAGGTCGGCTGCGCCGAACAGGCGCTCGGAGGCGGCGACACCGTCCGCGCCAGCCAGCGCGCTGAAACCATCGATGACGATCTTGGTTCCGGCGTTGAAAGTGAGCCCAGCGTTGCCGGCCAACGCCAGGGCCTGACCTGCACCCAGCTCCAGGCGGTCCATGCCCGCTTGCGAGAGCTGGCTGACCAGCGCGTCGAGCTGGGCATCGGAGCCTGCGACCAGGCGGGCCACATCGGTGCTGTCGAGCTTGACGGTGACATCGTCCTGACCGACCAGATGTGCCACGTCCGCCAC
>CANHOE010000306.1 GCA_947462175.1 Burkholderiales bacterium
CTTCCAGCTTCGCGGGATTGAATGCTTTGTCCGATCGAAACACAAATGACTTCACGTCGTCGTCGTGCACATGGTGGCTGGGGTGATCGCAGTGCTCGCCATGCTCATGATCGTGGTCATGGTCCGCATGGTCGTGCCCATGAGCGTCAGCGTTCAGGAAATCCGGGTCGATATCGAGCTTGGCATTGAGGTTGAAGCCGCGCAGGTCGAACACGTTGGCGATCGGCACTTCGCCGAAATGCACACGGCTTTGGGTCGCGCGCGGGTTCATGTGCTTGATGCGGTGGGACAGCGCGTCGACGGCAGCTTCGTCCACCAGGTCGGACTTGCTGATGAAAATCTTGTCGGCGAAGCCGATCTGGCGTCGCGCCTCCTGCCGGTCGTCGAGCTGCTGCTCGCCGTGTTTGGCATCGACCAGCGTCAGGATGGAGTCGAGCAGGTAGCACTCGGCGATCTCGTCGTCCATGAAGAACGTTTGCGCCACCGGTCCGGGATCAGCCAGGCCAGTGGTCTCGATCACAACCCGATCGAACTGCAACTCCCCCTTGCGCTTTTTTTCGGCCAAGTCTGAAAGCGTGGTGCGCAGGTCTTCGCGGATTGAGCAGCACACGCAGCCGTTGTTCAACTGGATGATCTGCTCCTTCGAGTCCTGCACCAGGATCTCGTTGTCGATGTTCTCGTCGCCGAACTCGTTTTCGATCACCGCGATCTTCTGTCCGTGGGCCTCGCTCAGCACGCGCTTGAGCAAGGTCGTCTTGCCCGAGCCGAGAAAGCCGGTCAGGATCGTGGCGGGGATGAGTGCGTTGGCGTTAGCGGGTTTGGTAACCATCGGGCGGATGTCCTGCGAAATTTGAACTCTGTGGGCTTGCGATTGGTACATGGGGCCAATGCACAACCCTTCAAGCTAACACACTTGTCAACGGCGCTTCGGGTAAGCTGCGCCCGTGATTCACTTTTCGCCCCGGCGCGATGTCTGACCCTTACCCGGCGCACACCGCCTCCACCACCCGTGTCAAGAATTCTGCGCGCCGTCCTGACATTGTCGACAAGCGCAACCTGTTCCAGCGCCTGATCGAGTTCATCTCGCCGGGCGTCGATTCGCGCGATGAGCTGATCGAGGCGCTGGCCGATGCCGAGCACCGTGAGCTGATCGCACCGGAGTCGCGGATGATGCTCGAGGGCGTGATCCGCATGGCGGACATGACCGCCGGCGACGTGATGGTCGCTGCGCCGCACATGGACCACCTCGACATCGACGCCCCGTATGACGGGCTCTTGCATCTGGTCATCGACACAGCCCACTCGCGCTTTCCGGTCTACGAAGGTCAACGCGACAACATCATCGGCATCCTGATGGCCAAGGATCTGCTGAAGCTGCAGCGCTCTCCCGACCTGAACCTGCGCACGCTGCTGCGCCCGGCGGTGTTCGTGCCCGAATCGAAGGGGCTCAACGAGTTGCTTCGCGACTTCCGCTCGAACCGCAACCACCTGGCGATCGTCATCGACGAATTCGGCAACACCGCCGGGTTGATCACGATCGAAGACGTGCTCGAAGAAATCGTCGGCGAAATCGAGGACGAATTCGACGACAAGGACGGCGAGTCCAGTGTCTACACACTGGCTGACGGCAGCCACCGCGTCGCGGGCGACGCCGAGATCAGCGCCGTGAACGAATCCTTCGGCGCCCGACTGCCGCAGGACAACTTCGACACCATCGGCGGGCTGATCGCGCACGAGCTGGGCCGCGTGCCGCGCCGGGGCGAAGCCGTCGCAATGGGCGGGCTGCTGTTCAGCGTGATGCTCACGCGCGGCGGTGCGGTGCGCTGGTTCAAGGTCACCCGCGCGCCCGAACCTGCTGTCGAACCCGACGGCGCTTGATGCGTCGGCCAGCTTCAGGCGCAGCGCTGGCGCGCTGGCTCGCCAGTGCGCCAGCGGTGCTGCTGGCGGGCATCGCGCAAACGCTGTCATTCTCGCCATTCGAATGGTGGTGGCTGCAGCTGCTCTCGCTCGCCGTACTGGCGCACGCCACCGCAGGCGCTGCAACACGCCGCGCCGCGATGATGGGTTGGCTGTACGCCGTCGGCTGGCTGGTGTCGGGCTTCTGGTGGCTCTACATCAGCATGCACGACTACGGTGGCCTGCACCCGGCCCTGGCCGCACTGGCGGTGGTCGTTCTGGCGGCGCTTCTGGGTCTCTACTACGCGGCGGCGTTGGCGCTCTGGGCTCGGCTGCGCACCGGCCGCGCGGGATGGGACGTCGCGCTGTGGTCGGCTTGCTGGCTGCTCGCCGAGCTGGCGCGCGGGCTGGTGTTCACCGGATTCCCCTGGATTGCTTCAGGCTATGCGCATGCGGTGGGGCCCTTGGCGGCCTGGGCCCCATGGGTGGGCGTCTACGGCCTGTGCGCGTTGGCAGCCGCTGTGGCCGCTACTGCCGTACTGTGGTGGCAAGACCATTCGCTGCGGGTTCGATCCACTGTCAGCACCGTGGTGGTCGCGCTCGCACTGGCGCCGCACCTGTTGCCCAATCAGTTCACCCGATCCACGGGCACACTGCCCGTCAGCCTGCTTCAACCGAACGTGCCGCAGGAGATCAAATTCAACCCCGAGCGGCTGAGCCTGCAGCTGCACGGTCTGGTGCGACAGTTGACCGAAGCGCGCGGAGCACTGGTCGTGGCGCCGGAATCGGTGCTGCCGCTTTCGCGCGATCAGATCAGCGACGGCTACTGGGCGGCGCTGCGAGATGCGCTGCGGCCGGTGTCCCCGGCGGCTGATCCTGCGCCGGCTGCGGTCGAACGTGCCGCACTCATCGGCATCTTTGTCGGCGACGAGGCGTCGGGCTACGTCAACTCGGTCGTGGCGTTACCGGCGGGCGCGCCCGATGGCGCGGCTTCATCAGCTGAAGCCGGCTACCGCTACGGCAAACGGCACCTGCTGCCCTTCGGCGAAATCATCCCGCCCGGATTCCACTGGTTCGTGCAGTTGATGAACATCCCGCTGGCCGACCAGGCCCGCGGCCACAGCACGGAGGCCTTCGCGTTCGGTGGACAACGGTTGCGGCCGCTGGTCTGCTACGAAGACCTGTTCGGCGAAGACATCGTCTCCAGCGTGATCGGGCCGCAGGCGGCCACGGTGTTCGTCAATGTCAGCAACCTCGCCTGGTTCGGTCGCTGGCTGGTGCAGGACCAGCACCTGCAGTTCTCGCAGATGCGCGCGATCGAGTTCCAGCGGCCGGTGATCCGCTCGACCAACACCGGCGCCACCGCGGTGGTCGATCACAAGGGCAGGGTCACGGCGCGGCTGCCACCGCTCACGACCGGCGTGCTGGAAGCCACCGTCGAAGGGCGCACCGGCGAGACGCCCTACGCGCGCTGGCTGGCCACCTGCGGTCTGTGGCCACTGATCGCTGCAGCGCTCGCCACCACAGGCGCCGCAGCGCTCATCGGCAGGCGCTCCCGGTCGACTGCAGCACCCGACGCCTAAAATCGCCTGCTGCGCTTGCGATCACACTGCTGAGCGTCGCCCCTC
>CANHOE010000307.1 GCA_947462175.1 Burkholderiales bacterium
CCGGTGAACTGCAAGGCCTCGCCTTCGGTCAGCGTGTCGCCGAGCTGCAGCACGCCGTGGTTCGGGATGCCGATGATGTCGCCGGCATAGGCTTCGTCGAGCAGCTCGCGGCGCTGGCTCAGGAATGACACCACGGTGTTGGGCCGCAGCTCCTTGCCCGATCGCACCACCTTCAAGCGCATGCCGCGCTCGAAATGACCGCTGGCCACGCGCAGGAAGGCGATGCGGTCGCGGTGTGCCGGGTCCATGTTCGCCTGGATCTTGAACACCACACCGCTGAACTTGGGCTCGCCGGGCTTGACCACCCGCTGGATGGCAGAGCGCTCAGCCGGCGGCGGCGCCAGATCGACCAGCGCGTCCAGCACCTCGCGCACGCCGAAGTTGTTGACGGCGGAGCCGAAGAACATCGGCGTCTGCCGGCCGGAGAGGAACGCCTCGCGGTCGAAAGGCGGCGCTGCATCGGTCAGCAACTCGATCTCGCCGTGCGCCTGTTCGTACTGCATGCCGAAGCGCTGGGCATAGGCCGGGTTGTCGAGGCCCGCCAGGATTTCGTCATTGTGGTGGTCGCGGTCTTCACCGGGGCTGAACACCCGCATCTGCTTCTCACGCAAATCCATCACGCCATGGAAGGCCTTGCCCATGCCCACCGGCCAGGTGAAGGGCACGACCTCCATGCCGAGCTCGCGCTCGATCTCGTCCATCAGCACCAGCGGGTCTTTCACCTCGCGGTCCATCTTGTTCACGAACGTCAGGATCGGCGTGTTGCGCGCCCGGCAGACCTGCAGCAGGCGCCGCGTCTGCGGCTCGACGCCGTTGGCCGCATCGATCACCATCAGCGCCGCGTCGACCGCGGTCAGCACGCGGTAGGTGTCTTCGGAAAAGTCCTGGTGGCCCGGCGTGTCCAGCAGGTTGATCACGCAGTCGCGGTATTCCATCTGCATCACGCTCGATGCCACCGAGATGCCGCGCTGCTTCTCGATCTCCATCCAGTCGCTCGTGGCGTGGCGGCTGGCCTTGCGTGCCTTCACCGAGCCCGCAATCTGGATCGCTCCGGAGAACAGCAGCAGCTTCTCGGTCAGCGTGGTCTTGCCGGCGTCGGGGTGGGAAATGATCGCGAAGGTGCGACGGCGCTTGACTTCCTTGTCGAGCGCGGACGGAGCGGAATCGGTGGACATGGGGCCTCGCGCACCCGGTGGGTGTGCGGCTCGTGGAAACCCGTGATTATCCGTGCGCGCTTATCCGGTCGTCTCGGGCAGGAAAGGGCGGATGACGTTGAGAACGCGCTCGACGTAGGCGTCTTTCTCGCCCACGGGCGCAGCGTAGTGAAGCGCCTGCGCGGCCGCATCGAGGCCGGCGCCCTTCGCGATGATCCAGGCCGCGAGGTACTGCGACGCCAGACAACCACCTGCTGTGGCCAACGGGCCGCGCGCCTGGAAGGGCAGGTCGACGACGCGCACCCCCGCCTCGACGACCCAGGGCTTGGTGTTGGTGTCGGTGCAAGCGGGCATCTCGGCCAGCAGGCCCAGGCGCGCCATCAGAAGGGTGCCCGAGCACTGCCCGCCGATCAGCTGGCGCAGCGGGTCGAGTTGCAAGCGGTCGAGCGGTGCACCGCGCGTGCCGATGTCGGCAGCGATCGCCCGGGTGTAGATGCCGCTGCCGAAAATCACCGCGTCGGCCTCGTTGGCGAACTCAAGAGGCTGCTGCGCCTGCACCGTGACGCCATTCATCGACGTCATGTGCGAGCTCGGCCCGGTGATTTCAGCCTTCCAGCCGCGCACGCTCAGCCGATTGAGCAGCCCTAGCGGTACGAACGTGTCGATTTCGTTGAAGCCGTCGAAGGTGATGATCGCGATGCGCATGCGGGGTCCTCCTCGGAAACCTCAGAAAGATGGGTGGCGGCTCAGGCCTCCAGCAGGCTGCGCAGCATCCACGCGGTCTGCTCGTGCACCGTGAGGCGCTGCGTCAGCAGGTCGGCGGTGGGTTCGTCGCCGGCCTTGTCGGCCAGCGGGAAGATGCTGCGTGCGGTGCGGGCCACGGCCTCGTGACCATCGACCAGGATGCGCACCATCTCCAGCGCTTTCGGCGGTGTCGTCGGCACGTCCTTGATCGATGCCAGCGCACCGAACTGGGCGTAAGAGCCCGGTGCCGCGTGGCCCAGCGAGCGAATGCGCTCGGCAATCGGGTCGACCGCGTTCCACAGCTCGGTGTACTGCCCCATGAACATCAGGTGCAGCGTGTTGAACATCGGCCCGGTAACGTTCCAGTGGAAGTTGTGCGTTGTCAGGTAGAGCGTGTAGGTGTCGGCGAGCAGATGGCTCAGGCCACCGGCGATGGCCGCGCGGTCCTTCTCGCTGATGCCGATGTTGATCTTCGACGGCACGGCGGCTGGCACCGCATTCAGTTTTGCTTTTTTGACCATCAGGGACTCCTGCGGTAAAGACGGAAGGGCTCGATGGAACCCGATGTGTCGAGTCTATCGACGAGCCGCATCCTGCGCTCGGCGTGATGCGTTCACGACAGCCTCCGCACCCCGAGCAGCGGACAGGCATAGATTGCATTGCGCAGCGCGGCAATCGCTTCATAGCGGGTGAACGTGCGCCGCCACACCAGCACCACCCGGCGCGTCGGCACCGGGTCCGAGAAGGGCACATAGGCCACGTGCTTGTCGGGCTCGGCCGGCACGCTGAGCTGCGGCACCACCGTCAGGCCCATGCCGGAGGCGACCATGTACTTGATGGTTTCGAGCGACGAGCCCTCGAAGCTCTTGCGGATGCCTTCGGAATTGCTGGAGAACTGCGCGTACTCGGGGCAGACTTCGAGCACGTGGTCGCGGAAGCAGTGCCCGGTGCCCAGCAGCAGCATCGTTTCCTTCTTCAATTCATCGGCCGGGATGCGCTTGCGCCGTGCCAGCGGGTGCTTCTTCGGCACCGCCACCATGAAAGGCTCGTCGTACAACGGCGCAGTCGCCAGGCCTGCATCGGGGAAGGGCTCGGCGAGGATGGCGGCGTCGAGCTCACCGGTGCGCAGCATGTCCAGCAGCTTGGCGGTGAAGTTTTCCTGCAGCATCAGCGGCATGCGCGGCATGCGCTCGATGGCCTGGCGCACCAGATCTGGCAGCAGGTAGGGCCCGACCGTGTAGATCACGCCCAGGCGCAGCGGCCCCGAGACCGGGTCCTTGCCGCGGCGGGCGATCTCCTTGATGCCGGCCGCCTGTTCGATCACTGTCTGCGCCTGCCGCACGATTTCCTCGCCCAGCGGCGTGACGCTGACCTCGTTGCTGCCGCGCTCGAACAGCTTGACATCGAGCTCTTCTTCCAGCTTCTTGATCGCCACGCTCAGCGTCGGCTGCGAGACGAAGCAGGCTTCAGCGGCACGGCCGAAATGGCGTTCGCGGGCCACGGCGACGATGTATCGGAGTTCGGTCAGGGTCATGGTGTCATTTTCGCGCCGGGTCAGGCCTTCAGGTAGTCCGCCTTGCTGCCGAGCCAGCGCAGCACCTGGC
>CANHOE010000308.1 GCA_947462175.1 Burkholderiales bacterium
CGGCAACGGGCTGATGGGGTACATGGCCGAGATCCTGGCGCGCACCGAACAGTACTTCTGTCCGATCAAGCACGCCCACAAGATCCTGGGCACGCATGCGCGCTACAACCGCTTTCTGGCCTACGGCGAAGCCGATGCCTACGAGGCGAAGCTGGAGGCGTATCGGGTGGCGTTGGGCAAGGCCGAGTGAGCCACGCCCCGCGCGGCTTCACCGCGCGACGGCCAGTGTCCGTTGAAGCCACTTGCGCAGCTCGCTCAACCACAGCACGCCACTGGCCATCGCGAGGCACACCCACCACTGGGCCAACGACAACGGCGCCGTGCCAAAGGCCTGGTTGAGAAACGGCAAGTGCACCACCGCCACCTGCAGTGCCGCGGACAGAATCACCGTGACCCATAGCCAGCGGTTTGCCAACAGACCGTTGAACGCGCTGCGCGTCTCGGATCGAGCGCTGAAGCAGTTGAACAGCTGGGCCAGGACCAGGACCGTGAAGCCCGCAGTGCGGGCCACTGTCAGCGTCTCGTGGCCTTCGATCAGGCCGCCCGGCAGCAAAAGGTCGATGGTCAGCAGGCTGACCAAGGCCATCACGCAGCCCGTGGTCACGATGCCGACCCACATGGGGGCGTCGATCATGCGAGCGCCACGGCGCCGCGGCGGGCGAGCCATCATGTCCTCGGCAATCGGATCGACACCCATGGCGAGCGCAGGCCCGGCATCCGTGATGAGGTTGATCCACAGGATCTGCGTGGCCAGCAGCGGCAGCACCAGCTCGCCGCCCGACACGGCACCGTCAGCCTTCAAGCCGATCACGCCCGCACCCAGCACACCCAGAAAGACCGTCAGCACCTCGCCCAGGTTCGACGACAGCAGGTAGCGAAGGAACTTGCGGATGTTGTCGAGCACGCCACGGCCCTCGCGCACCGCATCGACGATGGTGCCGAAGTTGTCGTCGGCCAGGATCATCCGGGCCGCCGCCTTCGTCACTTCGGTGCCGGTGATGCCCATGGCGATGCCGATATCGGCGGCCTTCAGTGCCGGTGCATCGTTCACACCGTCGCCGGTCATCGCCACCACATCGCCGCCGTGCTGCAGCGCCTGGACGATGTGCAGCTTGTGCCGCGGGGCCACGCGCGCAAAAACCGACGTGCTGCGTACCGCATCGGCAAAGGCTGTCGCTCCCAAGGCATCGAGTGCATCGAGCTCGATGCCCGTGAGCGCCTTGGCCGGCCCGCCGCCCTTGCCAACGATGCCGAGATCGCTCGCAATACGAAGGGCCGTGCGCGGATGGTCGCCGGTGATCATGATCACGCGGATGCCGGCGCCGTGTGCCTCGCGAATGGCCACCGCCACTTCCGCACGTGGCGGGTCGATGATGCCGACCGTGCCGACGTATATCAGCCGACGCTCGAGGCCGGCGCGGTCGCTCGGACTCTCCCCCGCATCCAGGGGCCGGTAGGCCACGGACAGCGTCCGCAGCGCTGAATCGGCGAGGGTGCCGACGTCAGCCAGGATGCGCTGCCGCATGGCACTGTCGAGCGGCACGGTCGCCATGCCGACGCGCACCTGGGTGCACAAGGCGAGCAGCACCCCCGGCGCGCCTTTCGTGATCACGACCGGCGCGCCGCCATGGTCGCGGTCGGACTCGATGGTCGACATCATCTTGCGGTCAGAGGTGAACGGGATCTCGCCGAGTCGCGAGAAGCGCTTCTCGCGCTGCGTGCTGGTGCCGAGCTTCAACTCAGCCACCAGAAACGCGGCCTCGGTAGGGTCGCCGTGAACCTCCCAGTCACCGCCTGCCGTCTGCCGAAGGTTCGCGTTGCCGGCCAGGCTGCCGCCGCCCAGGACCGTCACGTTCTCGTCGAACAGCGCGCCCGTTCGCAAGGGCTTGCCGCCGTGCTCCACCTGTCCGTTGGGCGCGTAGCCCACACCTGAAATCTCACTGGTGCCGGAGGCAGTGACGACGCGAACGATCGTCATCTCGGCGCGGGTCAAGGTGCCTGTCTTGTCGGTGGCGATGACGGAGGCCGCGCCCAGTGTCTCGACCGACGACAGCTTCTTGACGATCGCGTGACGCCGGGCCATGCGCTGCACACCGAGCGCCAGCACCACCGACAGGATGGCCGGCAGGCCCTCGGGCACGGCTGCGACGGCCAGCGAGACGCCCAGCAACAGCACCCGGATGACCTCGGCGGGCGTGCGCACATGATCAGTGACCAGGATGGCCACCACCACGACCACCGCAATGGCGATGGCAGCCACACCCAGCACTCGCCCGACGCGGGACACCTCCACCTGCAAGGGCGTCGGCTGGTCGGGGGTCACTTCGAGCATGGAGGCGATCGCGCCGACTTCAGACTGCATGCCAATGGCCGTGACCACCGCTCGGCCATTGCCTTGCGCCACGGAGGTACCGTTGAAGACCATGTTCAGCCGGTCACCCAAGGCAGCCGGTGCTTTCAACGTGGCCGGGTGCTTCAGCACTGGCTCGCTCTCACCGGTCAGCGAGGCCTCGAGCATGCGCAGATCGGCGGCCTCGGCCAGCCGCGCGTCGGCGCCCACGGCATCGCCCTCGCCCAGCACCAGCAGATCGCCACGCACCAGCGCCACGCTGGGAATGCGCAGCAGCTGTCCGCCGCGGATCACACTGGAGCTCGCCTGCGTCATCCGCGCCAGGGCCGCCACGGCGCTTTGCGCCTTCGCTTCCTGCATCCATCCAATCACGGCGTTGAGAACCACGACGATGGCGATCACGATCGCATCCATCGGCCAGCCCTTTCGCCCTTCTACAACCCAGGCCGCCAGTGCCACCGCCGCAGCCACGAGCAGCAGGTACACGAGCGGATCGCGCAACTGCGCCAGAGCACGACGCCATGCCAGAGGCTTGGGCGCGGCACGAAGTGCATTGGGCCCGTCCAGGGCGAGTCGGCTCGCAGCCGCCTGCGCGGTCAGCCCGGCACGCAGGTCCGTGCCGAGAGTGGTGGCGACATCGCTCACATCCTGCGTGCTCAGGTCGCCCGCTTTCCGCGGGAGCGTGGCGCTGCTGCTACTGCCAGCCATGGCGGCGGATGTACATGCGCTTCATCAACGTGGTCAGCATGAAGCGGCCAATGTCCTTCGGTTTCGATTGCAAGGGCTGGGTCACCAGTTCGCTGTCCACGTTGTCGAACGTGGATATCGGTCTGATCGTTGCCATGAACCCAGCGTAGCCAGACACCGACGCCTGCACCGTGCGGCAGCGAACACGGGCTCGACGATCCAGGGCGACTGCGGTCATTTGCGTTCGCTGTCGCACAGACCCCTCCGCGAAGACCACCCATCCTGGGGTTTGCATTGCCGACGTACTGTCGGCACCTGCTGCCGAGTGGAAGGTGGTCCGGCATTTCCGATCGCCAGCGATCAATCTCAGAAGGACGGATTCATGGACATGACCACACACCGCGCCCGCATCACCGGCCCGATTTCCTACAAGGCCGGCAGCGGGCGCA
>CANHOE010000309.1 GCA_947462175.1 Burkholderiales bacterium
ATCGACAGGTTCCCGGCTGCTGTCGATGGCCAGCGCCCAGACGCCTGGCGGCAGCGCACAGCGCAGCGGTGCTGGCTCTGCGTTGAACCAGATCAGCACGGCAGCGCCGCTCCGTGGTGAGAGCCAGAGCCCCAACGCGTGGCGCCGGTCGTCGTGCCAGTCATCGACGGTCATTTCGTGACAGCGCTCGGCATCGGGCGCCAGCCAGCGGGCATCAGGCGCGGCATCGGGGCCTTGGCCGTCGGCCAGCCAGCGGTCTTGGCGCAGCGCGAGGTGATCCCGGCGCAGCCGGACCAGGCGCGCGGCGTAATCGATCAGCGCTGCATCGGCATGTGCCCAATCGATCCAGCTGATGGCGTTGTCCTGGCAGTAGGCGTTGTTGTTGCCGCGCTGGCCATGGCCGAGTTCGTCACCGGCCAGCAGCATCGGCGTGCCCTGTGCCAGCAGCGTGCAGGCCAGCATCGCACGCACCAGTCGAGCCCGCTGCGCGAGCACGGTCGGGTCGCTGCTCGGTCCTTCCACGCCGCAGTTGGTGCTGAAGTTCGCGTGGTGGCCATCGCGGTTGTGCTCGCCGTTGGCCAGGTTGTGCTTGTGGTTGTAGCTGACCACGTCCTGCAACGTGAAGCCGTCGTGCGCACTGATGAAATTGACCGAGGCGCTCGGGCGGCGGCGGCCATGGTGAAAGCGGTCGTTCGACGCGAGCAGGCGGCGAGCGAATTCGCCGCGACCCACACCGCGCGATGTCCAGAACAGGCGCGTGCTGTCGCGGAAGCGATCGTTCCACTCGGCAAATCGACCCGGAAAGCGGCCCGGCTGGTAGCCGTGCGGGCCCACATCCCAAGGCTCGGCAATGAGCTTGCAGCGCGCGAGCACCGGGTCTTGCAGCATCGCCGTCAGCAAGGCGCTGCCTGGCTCGAAATCACGCTCGACGCGGCCGAGCACCGGCGCCAGGTCGAAGCGGAAACCGTCGACACCGTACTCGCTGACCCAGTGGCGCAGTGAGTCCAGTACCAGCTGCAGCATGCGCGGGTGCGACAGCCTCAGCGTATTGCCGCAACCGGTGTAGTTGTCGTAGCGGCTGCGATCTTCGGACGCGATCCGGTAGCACGCGGCGTTGTCAAGCCCGCGCAGGCTCAGCGTGGGCCCGTCTTCTCCAGCCTCGGCACTGTGGTTGTAGACCACGTCGAGCAGCACTTCGATGCCGGCCGCATGCAGCGCCTGCACCATCGCGCGGAACTCATGGCGCGTGGCCGTCGGATCATCGGGCGTCGCAGAGAGCCTTCGATCGGGCGCGAAGAAACCGAGCGTGTTGTAGCCCCAGTAGTTGACGAGACCCAGCTCAGCCAGCCGCGCCTCATCGAGCGCATAGTGCACCGGCAGCAGCGAGACGGCCGTGACGCCGAGGCGGGTCAGGTGCTCGATCGCCGCAGGCTGCGCCAGGCCGGCATAGGTGCCGCGCAGGGCTTCCGGCACGCCTGGATGCAGCTTGGTGAATCCCTTGACGTGCATCTCGTAGAGCACGCTCTCTGCCAGTGGCGTGTGCGGCGCGGGGTCAATCAACGGCGGCAGGGGGGCGGCGACGCGCGCCTTCAGCATCCAGGGCGCGTTGTCTCGGCGGTCGAAGGACAAGTGGCCGTCTGGATGCCCGCACTGGTAGCCGTAGTGCTCGTCACGCCAGCTGTAGCGCCCAACGATCTCCTGTGCATACGGGTCGAGCAGGAGCTTGTGCGGGTTGTAGCGCAGGCCCTCGTCCGGCGCGTAGCGGCCGTGAGCACGGTAGCCGTAGACGAGCCCGGCCGCGGCACCAGCGAGAAAGCCATGCCACACGCCGTCATCGCAATGGGTCAAGGCGTGTCGGGTCTCCCGGCCAGCCGCATCGAAGATGCACAGCTCCATCGCCAAGGCATCACCGGCGAACACCGCAAAGTTGGCACCGCCGTCGCGCAAACTGGCGCCCAGGGGATAGGGGCGGCCTGCAGCCAGCGCGGCCGCTTCAGGCCCTGATGAACTGATGGCCAGCGCGCTCATGCGAGCTCGAAAGCCAGCAGGGCCAGCGGTGGCAAGGTCAGTGACAACGCCTGGCTGCGGCCGTGTGCGCCGGGAGTCTGCGTTGCCAGCGGCGCCGGGCCGTTGCCGAGGTTGCTGCCGCCGTAGAAGTCCGAATCGCTGTTGAAAACCTCGCGCCAGGCCCCTCCATGCGGGACACCGATGCGCTGCGCATGGCGCGGTACCGGCGTGAAGTTGCAAACCACGAGCAGCACACGGCCAGCATCGTCCTGGCGCAGAAAGGCGAGCGTGGAGCCATCGGCATCGTCGGCGTCGATCCACTGAAAGCCGCTGCCATCGTGATCGCGGCGGTGCAGCGCCGGGCGGCTGGTGTAGAGGCGATTGAGGTCGCGCACCAGCGACTGCACGCCGCGATGTTCAGGCGCGTCGAGCAGGTGCCAGTCGAGCGCGTGGTCGTGGTTCCACTCCCGCGCTTGCGCGATCTCGCAGCCCATGAACAGCAGCTTCTTGCCGGGGTGCATCCACATGTAGGCCAGCAGCAAGCGAACGTTCGCGAACTGCTGCCAGCGGTCACCAGGCATCTTGCCGAGCAGCGAGCCCTTGCCATGCACGACCTCATCATGCGAGATCGGCAGCACGAAGTTCTCGTCGAAGGCGTAGAGCAGGCTGAAGGTGAGCTGTTGATGGTGCCAGCGCCGATGCACTGGCTCCTTGCTAAAGTACAGCAGCGTGTCGTGCATCCAGCCCAGGTTCCACTTGTAGTGAAAGCCGAGGCCACCGCCCGAGGTCGCGCGCGACACACCCGGCCACGCGGTCGATTCCTCGGCGATCGTCACACTGGACGGCACTTCGGCGCCGGCCACTTCGTTCATGCGCCGCAGGAAAGCGATGGCTTCCAGGTTCTCGCGGCCGCCCTGGGCATTGGGCACCCATTCACCGGCGTTGCGGCTGTAGTCGCGGTACAGCATCGAGGCCACGGCATCGACCCGCAGGCCGTCCACGCCCCACTGCTGCAGCCAGTAGAGCGCATTGCCGATGAGGAAGTTGCGGACTTCGGTACGGCCGAAGTTGTAGATCAGCGTGTTCCAGTCGTTGTGGAAGCCTTCGCGCGGATCGGCGTACTCGTAGAGCGCGGTGCCATCGAACTGTCCCAGCCCGTGTGCATCGGTCGGGAAATGCGCCGGCACCCAATCGATGATCACGCCCAGCCCCTGCTGGTGGCACGCATCGAGGAAGCGACCGAAACCGGCCGGATCGCCGAAGCGCGAAGTCGGTGCATACAGGCCGATGACCTGGTAGCCCCAGGAGCCATCAAAGGGGTGCTCAGCCACCGGCAGCAGTTCGAGGTGGGTGAAGCCGAGGTCGGCCGCGTAGGCGGGCAGCTGCCCGGCCAGCGCGTCCCAGTCCAGGAACCCGCCATCCGCCCCGCGCCGCCAGGAACCCAGGTGGACCTCGTAGATCGAC
>CANHOE010000310.1 GCA_947462175.1 Burkholderiales bacterium
AGCAGGTGCGGAATGCCTTCGTAGACACTCATCTCGAGCATCTTCGGATCGATCAGGATCAGGCGCACGTCGCGCGCCTCGGCCTTGTAGAGCAGACTCAGGATCATCGCGTTGATGCCCACCGACTTGCCCGAACCGGTGGTGCCTGCGACCAGGCAGTGCGGCATCTTGGCCAGATCGGCCACCACCGGCGCGCCGACGATGTCCTTGCCCAGGCCCATGGTCAGCATCGACGAGGCGCCGTTGTACGCCTGCGAACCGAGGATCTCGGACAGATAGATCGTCTGGCGCCGCGCATTAGGCAGTTCGAGCGCCATCGTGGTCTTGCCCGGTATGGTTTCGACGACGCGGATGCTGACCAGGCTCAGACTGCGTGCGAGGTCTTTGGCCAGCCCGAGCACCTGCGCACCCTTGACGCCGGTGGCCGGCTCGATCTCGTAGCGGGTAATGACCGGGCCGGGGGATGCAGCGACGACCCGCACTTCGACACCGAAATCCTTGAGCTTCTTCTCGATCAGCCGCGAGGTCATCTCCAGCGTCTCGAGCGACACCGTTTCACTGCGGCCGGGCGCAGCATCGAGCAGATCGACCTGGGGCAGCTTGGTGTCGGCCAGCTCGACAAACAGCGGCTTCTGGCGCTCCTTCACGACCCGGTCGCTCTTCGGCACCTCGACCACCGGCGCCGCAATGACGATGGGCGCGTGGTCCTCGTTCAGTTCGTGCTCGACTTCGGCAATGTCTTCGCGCTCGCGCAGCGCCTGCTCGCCCAGGCGCATGTCTTCAGCTCGCTCGATGCGCTCGACTCTGCTGTCGCGCCAGGCATCGAGCCGTTCGCCGATCGCATCGGCCAATTGCAACCAGGAGAAGCGGAAAGCCAGTGACAGGCCAGCCACCAGTGTCGCGATCCACAGAACGCCCGAGCCGGCAAAGCCCAGGCCCTTCATGCTGAGCGGTCCGAGCAGGTAGCCGAGCACGCCACCGGCGTGACCACCAGGTAACTGCGCCTCGGCGTGGTAGATCCGTGTCCATTCGAGCGAGGTGCTCGCCGCAAGCAGCAGCGCCAACCCCAACCACGACACCCAAGACGGCCAGCCTGTCCGCATCGGCGTGGCGATGGCCTTGTCCGAGTTGCCTCGGCGCAGCAGGTCAGCGAGCGCAGCCAACCATCGATGCAAACCCAGTGCCATCAGCCACCAGGCGGAAAAACCAAACAGGAACAACAACAAATCGGACGTCCACGCGCCCAGCACCCCTACGCTGTTGTGGGCCGCCTCGCCCGAACCCGAAGTCGAGAACGCCGCGTCGAGCGGGCTGTGGGTCAGGAGCGCAATCAGCATCAACAGCCACAGCACGCCGCCGATCAGAACACGGGCCTGCCGCTGCCAGTCGGCGCTGTGGGCGAAGGTGCTTGCCCCGCCGGCGGCATGATCGCGCGAGCGGGAATCGCCGCCAGCGGCGCCCATGTCCGTTGAGGAAACTGCCCCGGAAGTTCGCAGGGAGCCGAGCGGGAAGGTCATCCGCTCATTGTGGCCGAAGCCGCGGCGGCGGCTTCAGCAACCAGCGTCAGGTCAGACGCTCTTTCAGGATCACCGAGCCGTTTTCCTGCGTCTCGATCATGCCGCGCTCCTCGAGGTCTTTCATGACCCGGCTGACCATCTCGCGAGATGCGCCAACGACCTTTGCGAGGTCCTGACGCGAGACCTTGTTACGGATGATCTTCACCTCGCCGATCGTGTCGGCCATGTCGAGCAGCGAGCGCGCCACACGCCCGTAGACGTCGAGCAGCGCGAGCGACTCGATCTGCCTGTCGGCACTGCGCAGTCTCGCGACCAAGCCGCGCATGATCGCGTAGGACAGGCTGGAGTTCTCGGGCAGACAACGCGCGAACTCGGGGCGCCCGAGGATCAACATATCGGTCTGGATCTCCGCGCGGACCGTGGCCGAATGCGGCTCGTTGTCGATGAGGCTCATCTCGCCAACGTAGTCACCCGACTCCAGCACCGCGAGGATCACTTCGCGACCTCGTGAATCGGCCGTGAGCACCCGCGCCCGGCCTGTCAGCAGAATGAATAACGCGTTCGATTTCTTGCCGTGCTCGACCACCAATTCGCCTCGCCGGAAACGGCGCTTGACGACGGCGTCGGCAATGCCTTGCGCCTGCTCGTTGGTCAGCAGCGAGAAGATCGGCACGCGCCGAATCAGATCCAGATTTGAAAGCATCGCCATCGTGGAGCTCCTTTGCTGCGGTTATCGGCATGGCTTGTGCGGAATTCACTCGACAAACCAGATTTCTCTATTGTCTCCATTGAATCGCTGATGCCCGCGCCCTTGAGCGACATGTCAAACTGAGCAGCTTTATCCGCTTCGTCTTTCGCCATGAGCACCACATCAACCCACGCGCGCGTCTTGATTCTCGGTTCCGGTCCAGCCGGCTATTCGGCCGCCATCTACGCCGCTCGCGCCAACCTCAACCCGATGCTGATCACCGGCATTGCCCAGGGGGGCCAGTTGATGACCACCACCGATGTCGACAACTGGCCGGCCGACGTTGACGGCGTGATGGGTCCGGACTTGATGCAGCGCTTCCAGAGACACGCTGAGCGCTTCAACACGAACATCGTGTTCGATCACATCAACGAGGTCGATTTTTCGCAGCGGCCGCTGAAACTGACTGGCGATTCGGGCACCTACACCTGCGACGCGCTGATCATCGCCACCGGCGCATCGGCCAAGTACCTGGGCCTGCCGAGCGAACAGGCGTTCATGGGCCGCGGCGTCAGCGGCTGCGCGACCTGCGATGGGTTCTTCTATCGCGGACAGGAGGTCTGTGTGGTCGGCGGCGGCAACACCGCTGTGGAAGAAGCGCTGTACCTGTCGAACATCGCCAGCAAAGTGCACCTGATTCACCGGCGCGACAAGTTCAAGGCCGAGGCGATCCTGGTTGACAAGCTGATGGAGAAGGTCGCCGCCAGCAAGATCCAGTTGCACCTGTGGCATACCCTCGACGAGGTACTGGGCGACGACTCCGGCGTGACCGGCGTGCGCATCCGCAGCACCCGGGACATCTCGACCACCGACCTCGCGCTACAAGGCTGCTTCATTGCGATCGGCCATCAGCCGAACACCGATATCTTCAAAGGCCACCTGGAGATGAAAGACGGCTACATCATCACCAAGGGCGGGCTGAATGGCATGGCCACCATGACCAGCGTGCCAGGGGTGTTCGCCGCCGGCGATGTGCAGGACCATGTCTACCGGCAGGCGATCACCAGCGCCGGCACGGGTTGCATGGCTGCACTGGACTCGCAACGCTTCCTGGAACAGTGAGCTGACGGCGTATTTGGACCGTTGCCCGCAGAAGCCGGTTATACTCGCGGGCTTCGCTGTGCTTGGGGCCTCTGTCATTCGAGGGTCGTCGTGCAGCGGCCACGTGGGCGCAAGCC
>CANHOE010000311.1 GCA_947462175.1 Burkholderiales bacterium
CGAGACCGTTCTCCTCGAAGGTTGAGGGCCTGCCCGTCGGATAAACTCTCTGGCTTCGGAGAGGTGGATGAGCGGTTTAAGTCGCACGCCTGGAAAGCGTGTGGGGGCTAATAACCCCCCGCGGGTTCGAATCCCGCCCTCTCCGCCAGACAATCAGTGAACACGGGCCTTCGGGCCCGTTTTTACATGTGGAGCCCAACCTTGAAAATCATCTTCATTCTGGTCATGGCATTGACGCTGTCGGGCTGCGATCGAGTTGGCGATGCCGTCTCTGTCGGCAACAAGATGAACGCAGCGCTGCAGAAGTGCGTCGATCACATGAAGGCGAAACCAGGCGACGCCGGCATCCCTGAATGCAACTCAATGGAATGGCAGGCGGCGTATATGAAAGCCAAGGACAGCGTCAAGGAGCCCAGCGCGGAACTCGATGCGATCGATCAGAAGTCGACGCAGCTGAGGCAGGAAGCTGCGAGCTTGATGCAAAACACGAGCAAGTAACTCCATCGGTCGATAGCGAAAAAAGGGCACCTGGTGGTGCCCTTTTTTCTTTGGGCGACAGCCGATTCAGCGCACCACCGCAATCTGCTCGCGCACACCGCTCTTGTAGGTGTACAGCGTGAGTGCGCCGTTCTTGATGTCGCCCTTGCTGTCGAACGAGATCGTGCCGGTCACGCCCTTGTAGCCCTCGGTTTTCGCCAGCGTTGACAGGTATTTGGCGGGGTCGGCAGAACCGGCCTTGACCATGGCGGCGACCATCACATTGACGGAGTCGTAGACATAGGGCGCATAGAGCTGCACCTCAGCGTTGAACTTCTTCTTGAAGGCGAAGCGGAAGTCGTCCAGGGCCTTCTTCTGTTCACCAACCACGCCGCCCGCCTCGGCGCACACCACCTGCCCGTCACTCATCGCACCGGCCGACAGGCCGGGCAAGGCGGCGGTACAAAGGCCGTCGCCACCCATGAAGGTGGCATTGATGCCCAGCTGCTTCATCTGGCGCAGCATCGGCCCGGCCACCGAGTCCATGCCGCCGTAGAACACCACATCGGGCTTGCCTGACTTGATGGCGGTCAGGATCGACGTGAAGTTGGTCTCCTTGCTGGTCGTGAACTGCCGACCGATGACCTTACCGCCGCTGGCAGCCACGCCCTTCTCGAATTCCTCGGCGACACCCTGGCCGTAAGCGGTGCGGTCGTCGATGACGGCAATCGATTTGCCCTTGAGGGTCTGCGACGCATAGCGGCCCAGCGTGCCGCCCAGATGCACATCGTCCGCGACCACACGGAAGGTGGTCTTGTAGCCCTGCCGGGTGAATTTCGGGTTGGTCGCAGACGGCGAGATCTGCGGGATGCCAGCATCGCTGTAGATCTTCGATGCGGGGATCGACGTGCCCGAATTCAGGTGACCAATGACGCCGTTGACGTTCGAATCAACGAGCTTCTGCGCCACCGCCGTGCCCTGCTTCGGATCCGACGCATCGTCTTCGGCCAGCAGCACGAACTTCGCCTTCTTGCCACCGATGACAACACCTTTGGCGTTCAGATCGTCGATGGCCATCTTGGCACCAAGCTCGTTGTCCTTGCCCAGGTGAGCATCCGGGCCGCTGATCGGTCCGACATGCCCGATCTTGACGACCAGTTCCTGCGCGCAAGCCGGTCCGGAGAAGGCTGCCGTCATGGCCGCCGCGATCGCGAGCATCCGCATGTTCTGTTGGCTTCGCATGTCATCCATCCCCGAGAAAAAGTAAGAGGTCTGCGCGGTGGCGTCAGGGGCCAGTTGAGTCGCTGGGCGGCGCTGCAGTACGCAGCCGAATCATCTCGCGTGACACCGCCAGCGCCACCATGTCACGCAAGGCCGATGCCAATTCATCGCGCGCCTGCAGCGCCAACGTGTCGGCCAGACGGTTCAGCAGCGGCTGCATCGCCACGCGGAGCTGCTGGTCCAGCATCGAATCGACCTGGTGCTGCAGGTCGGCGAGGATGCGCTGGGCCAGCGCTGCTTCATCGATCTGTGGCGTGGGCGGCGGTTCGTGGCGAGTTGCGTCGCTCGAAGGCACGTCAGCCAGGGACGTTGCGGGCTCGTTCGGGAGCTCGACATCCGGTTCTGCCGTGGTCAGTTCTGCCGCTTCTTCGATGCAGACTTCGACCGCGCCTTCCGTGTGTGGGTCGGGCTCGGCGGGCGCTGGCTTATCGACCACAACCAGCTGCACCGGAGGCCAGTCGACCACCTCGGTCAACGTCGGCACGCGCATGGGTGGCAGCGTGGGCAGGCTCAAGCGGCGACCTCGTGCTTCACCGGCACACAACCGCGCGCCAGGTAGTCGCGCCAGCGCTGGCGGCCGGCGTTGCGGTCCTCGTCGTCGTCGGACACGATTTCGATGATGCGCGGGTAAGCGTCAAAAGCAGCAGTCACGGGCGCACCGATGTTCACCAGCACTGGCATGGCGGAGCCATGGCGAGCATCCTCGACCAGCCACACCGGGGCGCGCACCTGCGCGGCAGTGGGGTTGTCGCCCTGGAGCTTCACATGCGGCAGGAATTCATCGGCCTCGAACACCCACAGAGCGCGATCGAGTTCGGCGAGCGTTGCGGCCGATCCGGTCACCGCGAGCCTTGCCTCCTGGCGCAGGGCCTTGCGCAGCAGTCGACACGCGTAGTGCACCGGATCGGGCACATTGACGTGGAACTGCACCTCGGTCATCGGATCGCGTGCAGTCGGCGGGCGATCACTTGGTCTGGGCCAGCACGAAGTGGGTCAGCAGGCCGACCGGTCGCCCCGTGCTGCCTTTCGCGGCACCGGATTTCCAGGCGGTGCCGGCAATGTCGAGGTGCGCCCAGCGATATTGGGCGGTGTAGCGCTTCAGGAACATCGCCGCGGTGATCGCCCCCCCGGCACGGCCGCCGACATTGCCCATGTCGGCGAAGTTGCTTTTCAGACCTTCGTCGTATTCGTCGTCGAGCGGCATGCGCCAGCAAGGGTCAAGCGCCGCGTCGCCCGCGTTCAGCAACTCGGTGGCCAGCGCGTCATCGGCTGTGAAGAGCCCCGAACGATGGTGGCCCAAGGCGATCACGCAGGCTCCAGTCAAGGTGGCAACGTCGACCACCACCGCCGGCCTGAAGCGCTCGGCGTAGGTGAGTGCATCACACAGGATCAACCGGCCTTCGGCATCGGTGTTCAGGATCTCGATGGTCTGGCCGGAAAGACTGGTCACCACGTCGCCTGGCTTGACCGCCTTGCCGCTGGGCATGTTGTCGCAACTTGGAATGATGCCGATCACATTGAGCTTCGGCTTGATCTCGGCGATCGCGCGCAAGGTGCCCAGCACGCTGGCAGCGCCACCCATGTCGTACTTCATCTCGTCCATCTCGGCCGAGGGCTTGATCGAGATGCCGCCGGTGTCGAAGGTGATGCCCTTGCCCACCAGCACGACCGGCGC
>CANHOE010000312.1 GCA_947462175.1 Burkholderiales bacterium
CGCCACCGGCAGCTATGGAACCGTGTCGGAGCCATGCTCACACCCACAGAAGTTCCCGCACCCGCAAATCGTGCTGCTGCACTATGTGCAAGGTGCCACGTTGATCGAGGCCTACTGGAAGAGCGTGGCGTGGCCACAGCAGGGCTTGTTTATCGGCGAGCCGCTGGCTGCACCCTTCCCCTTGCGCTGACGTTGTTGCGTTGAACTCAGCGGCGCTGAACCTCAGCGAAGGCTCAACCCTTGCGCCAGGTCCGCGCCGCATGCAGACCAGACCGCACCGCGCCCTCCAGCGTGGCGGGGTAGGGACCTTCGATGTAGTCTCCCGCTGCCATCAAACCCGCAGTGATGCGCGGCGGTGGCCGCTGCAGACGTGGCTTGCAGCGGAAGGTGGCGCGCTTTTCGTTGAACACCCGCAGCGTCTGCAGCGGCGCACGCAGATGTGCTGCCAACTGTGCGTTCGCCTGCGTCAACACGGCTTGCGCGGTGGCTTGAGGGCCGGCCTCGACCCAGGGCTCTGCCGCGCTGATGACGAAGCTCAGCAGGCCGTCGCGACCACTCAGCCAGCCGTGGTCGAAGACGAACTGCGCTGGGCCGTGAGGCCCATCGGCACGCAGTACGGTCATCGGTTGCGGCAGTCGTGTGCCATGCGACTGGGCATACACCGTGACGATGGGCTCGTACCACAGCGCTGAGGCGCAACGACCCCACAACGGCGCGTGCGCGCGCGCGAGCCGGCCGGCTTCACTGGCGGTGCAGGCGAGTACCACACCATCGAAAGGCTCGCCGTCGACCCGCCACAACGCGCCATCGGCTTCGAGATTCATGACGCGCCGGGAGGTCAGTACGCCAGCGCCGCGCTGCATCAGCCATTGCTGTGCCGGTTCCGGCAACAGGTCGCCCATCGGCATGCGCGGCAGCAGCAGATCAGCGGAACCCGGCCCAGAGAACATGGCGTCGCGCAGCACGCGCAAAAAAACCCGGGCGCTGGCCTGAGGTGCTGGTGTGTTGAGCGCCGAGACGCACAGAGGCTCGATGAGGTCACGCTGCACCGCGGGCGGTAGGTCCGAGCACAGTCTGCTGACCGACAGATCAGAGCGGCAGTTGAAACCGATGCTGGCCCAGTACAGCGCTTTCAGCAGCAGCGCGGCGCGTTCGCGCAGCGTCCACCCGCGGTGGGCGAATACCCCGCGGGCGAAGGCCAGGATTGGCGGGCCGCTGGGCAGCCGCAGCCCGATACCTTGCGCATCGACCAGGGTCAGCGAGGTGCGCATCAGCGCCTTGGTGCTGTCGACACCGAGCTGTCGCATCAGGCGCAGCGTGTCGCTATAGGCGCCGATCAGGATGTGCTGGCCGTTGTCCAGCGCCGGCTCCACGCGGCTCACACTGCGGGCGCGCCCGCCAAGGGTGGGCGCCATTTCGAACAGCGTCACCTGATCGCCAAGCGTGGTGGCCTCGACAGCGGCTGCCAGTCCAGCCCAGCCGCCGCCGATCACCGCCAGCCGGCGCCCTGCCGTTGCGCTGTTCAATCAGCGGCCCTGCCAGTGGGTGCGCAGCGCGATCCATAATTTGCGCACGGGCGTCAGTGAGGTGCGTTGGTGCAGTACCTGAAAACCATCGGCCTCGATCTCGCGCAGCAGACTGCGGTAGATGTTGGCCATCATCAGCCCCGGTTTCTGCGGCAGCCGGTCGACATCGGGCAGCAATGCCATGGCCTCGTCATAGGTTTGATGCGCACGTTCCGCTTGGAAAGCCATCAGCGCGCTGAAACGGTCGCTGTAGCCGTAGGGCGCGGTGCGCAGCAGCAGCTCGCTCGCCTTGACGTCAAAGCGCTGCAGTTCAGACACCGGCAGGTAGATGCGGCCGCGCCGTGCATCGTCACCGACGTCTCGGATGATGTTGGTGAGTTGCATCGCGAGACCCAGCTTGTGGGCGTACTGGATGGTGGCCTCGCTGCTGCGTCCGAAGATGCTCGATGCCACTTCGCCGACGATGCCCGCCACCAGATGGCAGTAGCGCGCCAGGCCGGGAAAGTCGAGGAAGCGCGTCTGCTCCAGGTCGATCTGGCAGCCATCGATGACGGCCTGCAAATGCCTGGCCTCGATCGAGAACGGTACGGTGTGCGGCATCAGGGCCTTCATGACCGGATGGCTCGGGCGGCCGTCAAACGCATTGGCCACCTCGCCGCGCCACCAGGCCAGTTTGGTGGCGGCGACGCCGGTATCACTGGTCTCGTCGACCACGTCGTCGACTTCGCGGCAGAACGTGTAGAAAGCCGTGATCGCAGCGCGACGTGGCGGCGGCAAGAATAGAAATGCGTAATAGAAACTGGAGCCGCTCTTGGCGGCCTTGTCTTGCACGTACTGTTGTTCTGGCGTCATGCGGCTCTTCGGGTCAAGATCGTCGTCGGGGGGCGCATCCGGGCGGCTCGCCACAACAAGAGCGGCGCATCCGCTTTGCCGATGCGGGGCCGCTGCAGCAGCGTCGCGTGGTCGAGCTGGGTAATCTTCTCGGCGATGCGCAGGCCGCCTTGCACCACCAGACGGAGCTCCCAGCCGGCACGCCCCGCCACGCGGTGCACCAGCGGCGCGCCTTGCAGCATCAGCGCGCGAGCCCATGTGGTCATCTCGGCGATCAGGCGGCGTGCGGCCGCGCTGTCTTGCCGGGCCAGCATGCCATCCACCGACAAGCCGTGTGCCGAAATGTCGGCGAGCGGCATGTACAGGCGGTCACGCGCGGTGTCGATCCCCACGTCCTGCCAGAAGTTGATGAGTTGCAAGGCGGTGCAGATCGCATCCGACTGTGCCAGCGACTCGGCGTCGCTGACCCCGTACAGATGCAGCAGCAGGCGGCCAACCGGGTTGGCCGAGCGGCTGCAGTAGTCCAGTACCTCCGCACGATCGCGATAACGCGTCTTGACGATGTCCTGCTCGAAGGCGCGAAGCAGATCGTCCAGCAGCTCGATGGGCAAGTGATGGCGTGCGATGGCCAGGCCCAATGGCACAAACACAGTTTGCCAGCGCGACGAGGGTCTGCTTCCGGCGGAAACAGCCATCAGGTCCGCGCGAAAGGCGGACAGATCCGCCAGGCGCTGTGCTGGCGATGCGTCGCCCTCATCAGCGATGTCATCGGCCGTTCTCGCGAACCAGTAGATGGCCGCGACCGTTCCCCGCAGCGGGGCGGGGCACAGCCAGGAAGCGACAGGGAAATTTTCGTAGTGCTCAACGCTCACGGCGCATATTGTCCATGCAGCCGCGCTCTCGCGGTTAAACTCGCGGGCTTTCCGCGGTGCGCGGAAATTCGAGTCTGATGGAAGCGCGTGCTCCTGTCGTTTGAATCGGCCCCGCGCGGGTGGCGAAATTGGTAGACGCACCAGGTTTAGGTCCTGACGCCAGCAATGGTGTGCGGGTTCGAGTCCCGCCCCGCGCA
>CANHOE010000313.1 GCA_947462175.1 Burkholderiales bacterium
ACAGGTCGGCATCGACGGCGCCGCGAAGGCGCTGATGGCGCTGGTCGTGTTGGCGTTCGCGATCTGGGTCGCCAGCGGACGCAGCACGGCAGGCTCGGGCGGCGAGGGCCAGGCCTTGGCGCGCCGCGTCATCGGGGGGCTGCTGCTGGCTGGTGCGCTGGCCTGGAGCTGGCCGGGCGGGATTCTCGCTGGTGCCAATGCCGCTGCGTCTCGCACAGCGACGCCGGGCTCGCCCGAGGCGGCGTGGGCGCCCTACGACGAGACCCTGATCGCCGAGCGGCTCGCGGCCGGCCAGCCGGTGTTCGTCGACTTCACCGCGGCGTGGTGCGTCAGCTGCCAGGTCAACAAGCGACTGGTGCTGCACACCGACGCGACGATGCAGGCCTTTGCGCAGGCCAATGTGGCCTTGATGCGGGCCGACTGGACGCAGCGGGATGCGCGCATCACGGAGGCACTGGCCCGCTACGGCCGCAACGGCGTGCCGGTTTACGTGCTGCTGCGTCCGGGCCGCGAACCGCTGTTGCTGCCGGAGATTCTCACCGCGGCGGTGGTGCGTGATGCACTCGCCACGCTGTGACGATCTGTCGCGGCGTCACTGCACCGGAACCCTTTGCGGCTTTCGGGCTCAGTGCATGGAGTGGCATCGCTTTCGTTCACCCATGGTTGCCATCCCATCGACTCAGGAGTTCCGCATGACCTCTCGCCGACATCTCCATCGTTTGACCCTGGCCGTCGCCGCGTTGCCGTTGATCACACTGTTGCTGACGCCAGCGGCGCGCGCCGCCACCATCGGCCAGGCTGCCCCCGCCTTCGAGCTGAAGGATGTCGGCGGCAAGACGGTCAAGCTGGTCGACTTCAAGGGCAAGCACGTGGTCCTCGAATGGACCAACCCCGGCTGTCCATTCGTCGCCAAGCACTACACCACGCAGAACATGCAAGGTTTGCAGAAAGAGTTCGCTGCGAAGGACGTCGTGTGGCTCGTCGTCACCTCGACGGCACCCGGCACTTCCGACCACCTGGCGCCGGCTGCGCTGTCCGCGAAGTACAAGGCCTGGGGCGCCTCGGCGACCCACGTGTTGTCGGACGACAGCGGCGCCGTCGGCAAGGCCTACGGCGCGAAGACCACCCCGCACATGTTTGTCATCGACCCGAAAGGCATGCTCGTCTACGCCGGTGGCATCGACGACAAGCGCTCGACCAGCCCGACCGACGTGAAGGACGCGAAGAACCACGTGCGTGCCGCGCTCGATGAGAGCCTGGCCGGTAAGGCGGTCAGTGTGCCGACCGCTGTGCCCTACGGCTGCGCCATCAAGTACGCGAGCTGATCCCGGTGCACTTTCGCAAGCGCCCGACCTTGGCCTTGCTGCTGGCCGCAGCGGTCTGCGCGATGGCCTCGCGAGTCGCGCTTGCCGCCGATGGCGGCGCACCCGCCGAGCCGGGGCCGGCGCTCAGCGAAGCCGCGGTTGATGCTGCGGTGGACGCATCCGGGCGATCGCTCGATGTCCTGGCGTTGGCCGAGCGTCTGCGCTCCGCGCGCTACGTTCTGCTCGGCGAGATCCACGACGACGCACAGCATCACCGCTTGCGTGCAGCGCTGCTGCGCGCGCTGCTGGTCGATGGCCGGCCGACCTGGGTCGTCTTCGAGCAGATCGATCGCCAGCACAACGCGGCGGTGGCCGCCGCGCCGCGAGACACGGAGGCGGTCGTCAGCGCCGGGCAGGTGGACCGCAAAGGCTGGAAGTGGCCCCTGCACCGCCCGCTGTTCGATGCGGCATTGGCCGGTGGCGCCACCGTGCTCGGGGGCAACCTGAGCCGCGGTGAGGCCAGCAGCGTGGTGCGTGGCGGCGTGGCGCAGGCGCCGGTCGAACTGCAGCGCTGGCTTTCGGCGCCCGATGATTCCGGAACCGCGCCGCTGTCGGCCTGGAGGCCTGCACAGGACGCCGAGCTGCGCCATCAAGTGGACGTCGGTCACTGCAGCGCACTGCCGCCCGCGATGATCGCGCCGATGGTGCTGGCACAGCGGGCCCGCGATGCAGCATTGGCGGCGGCGATGACCGGCGCTCCGCCCAACGCGCGGGTGGTGCTGATCGCAGGCAACGGCCATGTGCGGCGAGACATCGGCGTGCCGCACTACCTGGCGGTGGCGCGGGCCGATGACATCATCAGCATCGGCTTCCTGGAGCGGGGCAGCGACGGCCAGACCGTGGCCGACGGTCCTTATGACGAAACCTGGTTCACGGCGCGGGTCGAGCGGCCCGATCCATGCGCGTCATTTCGGCCACCCCGTGCCGCCAGTTAGCCGGCGTCACAATGCATGTCTTCACCCCCTTGACCGAGCTGTTGGAGGCCGACCGATGCCCAAGTGCCAAGCCCAGTTGAAGACCCGGATCGATGCCTTGCGCGACCAGCCCTGCCGCATCGCGACTTGCGCATCGAGGCCGGCCCGCTCGGCCAGCGGCAAGACGCTCGACGAACTCGGCGTCTGAGCCCGCCATGAGCGCCACCCGTGTCTTGGTCTTCGCCGGCAGCGCCCGGCAAGGGTCGCTGAACCAGAAGCTCGCGGCGGTGGCGGCCCGCGAACTCGAACTGGCCGGCGCAGCGGTCACGCCTGTGGATCTGCGGGCGCTGTCGTTGCCGGTCTACGACGCCGACATCGAGGCAAGCGGCATGCCCGCTGGCGCGCGCACCCTGCGGCGGCTGTTCGCCGAGCACGAAGCGCTGCTGCTCGTCTCGCCCGAGTACAACGGCTTCCCTACCCCGCTGCTGATCAACGCGCTCGACTGGGCCTCGCGGCCCGTGGCCGAGGATGGCCTGCCGTCGGGCCCGGCCGCCATGAGCGGCACCGTCGCTGGGCTTCTGAGCGCCTCGCCCGGCGCCTTCGGTGGCCTGCGCAGCTTGCTGTTCACGCGCCAGTTTCTGCAGATGAACCTGGGCATGCTGATCGTGCCCGAGCAGTTCGGTCTCGGGCTGGCCGAAAACGCCTTCGACCCTGCAGGTGCGTTGGTCGACGCGAAGGCCCACGCCGCGGTGCTCAAGGTCGTGCAGTCTGTGCTGCGAACAGCGGCGGCGGTGACCTCGCCGCCTGTGGCCTGAACACGACCAATCGCGGCCTGCTCTGAGTTGCTGTCTGCGGTCGGCAAGGCGTATCCGCATTTCATGCTCAAGGATCTGGGCCAGGCGATCCAGCGGGCGCTTGCTGCCAAGACCCGTTGAATCCTGATCGCCGTCAGAGCGATGCCTCGATGCTCTCGCAGACCACGGCATCGCCGAGCTGCAGCGTCCCGCCGATCTCTACCCGCGCTGTCAGCCCGCCGTGCCCGCGCATCGCGTTGTAGCCGCCGGCCCCGAGCAGTTCCTCCATCCGTGAACAAGGCTCGCACGGGCCGGTGATCTCCAGCACCACGTCGGCGCCAATCCG
>CANHOE010000314.1 GCA_947462175.1 Burkholderiales bacterium
AACGCGTATTTTCCATGCCCCGGTCAACTCGCACCGCAAAGATCGAAATGCGCTATTCAAAGGCATGATCAGCGCCAACGGACCCAGGCCAAACGGAGATTCCGCATGAAACGTCACCCATCTGCCCGGTTTGCCTGGGACGACCCCCTGTTGTTTGACGCGCAGCTGTCCGGCGACGAGCGCGCCGTGCGCGAAGCGGCAGCCGCCTACTGCCAGCAGCGGCTGGCTCCTCGAGTGCTGGAGGCCTTCCGCCACGAAACCACCGACACGACGATCTTTCGCGAGATGGGCGAGCTGGGCCTGCTGGGCATCGTGATCCCACCTGAGTACGGCGGCGCGGGCATGAACCATGTCTGTTACGGCCTGGTGGCGCGCGAGGTCGAGCGTGTCGATTCGGGCTACCGCTCGATGATGAGCGTGCAAAGCTCGCTGGTGATGCTGCCGATCTACAGCTTCGGCACCGAAGCGCAGAGGCAGCGCTATCTGCCGACGTTGGCCACCGGTGAGGCGATCGGCTGCTTCGGTCTGACCGAGCCGGATCACGGCTCCGACCCGGGCAGCATGGTGACGCGGGCGCGCAGCGTGCCCGGCGGCTATCGGCTGACCGGCACCAAGACCTGGATCACCAACAGCCCGATCGCTGATGTGTTCGTCGTCTGGGCCAAGGACGACGCCGGCGAGATTCGTGGCTTCATCCTCGACCGGGACGCGGACGGCCTCAGTGCGCCTGCCCTGCACGGCAAGGTCGGGCTACGCGCCAGCGTCACCGGGCAGATCGTGATGGACGGCGTGTTCTGCCCGGTGGAGAACGCCTTCCCCGACGTCCGCGGCCTGAGAGGGCCATTCACCTGCCTGAACAGTGCACGCTATGGCATCGCCTGGGGAACACTCGGTGCGGCCGAGGACTGCTGGTTTCGGGCGCGCCAGTACGTGCTGGACCGACATCAGTTCGGCCGTCCACTGGCGGCGAACCAGTTGATCCAGAAAAAGCTGGCCGACATGCAGACCGAGATCGCGCTCGGCCTGCAGGCCTGCCTGCGTCTCGGCCGGATGAAGGACGAGGGCACGGCTGCACCCGAGATCACGTCGATGCTCAAGCGCAACTCCTGCGGCAAGTCACTCGACATCGCGCGGATGGCGCGCGATATGCTGGGCGGAAACGGCATCAGCGACGAATACGGCGTCGCGCGGCACCTGGTGAACCTCGAAGTGGTCAACACCTACGAAGGCACGCACGACATCCACGCGCTGATACTCGGCCGGGCGATGACAGGGATTGCCGCCTTTGCGAACTGAGCATCCAGCGTATCGGCGTTCATCCAGAGTTAAGGCTGGGTGCGCAATCTCGCGTGCTGGTCAATGCATGCGCAGCACGCGGCGCGCGACTCCAGACCTTCTTTTTCCTTCCCTCGCTCCCTGACCTCGATCATGCGTTCATCAACCGGCACGCCGCAGGGCGCGCACAAGACCTGGGCGCTGTCGACCGAAGCGCTGGCGCTGTGGGTCAGCGTGTATTTCGTTGCGGTCTGCAACCAGTCGTTCTGGGCCAGCGCGCTGGCGGATCGATCGCCCAGCGACCCAGGGACCTGGCGCTTCGGCGTCGGCGTGTTCGTGCTGCTGGTGATGGTGCACTTCCTCCTGTTGTGCCTGGTCGTCACGCGCCGAACCGCCAAGCCGGTGCTGATCGTGCTGCTGGTATGCACCGCTTTCGCGACCTACTTCATGGGCAAGTACTCGGTGTTCCTGGACCCGACGATGCTGCGCAACCTGGTGCATACCGATGTCGGCGAAGCGCGTGACTTGCTGGCCTGGGACATGCTGACGCACCTGGCCTGGCAGGCTGGGATTCCGGCGGCGCTGGTGTGGGTCACGCTGGTGCGCGATCGGCCCTGGCGGACGGCGATTCCCTGGCGCCTGGGCGCTTTCATCGCCGCGGTGTTGGTCAGCATCGGCGCGGTCATGTCGGTATCGCAGGACCTTTCGTCGCTGATGCGGTCGAACAAATCGATGCGCTACCTGATCACGCCGGCCAACTACGTTTACTCGCTGGCGCGTGTCGCCACGGCCAACGCGGTAGAGGCGACCAAGCCGCTGGTGCCGGTCGGCACGGACGCGGTGAACGGCCCCGCCTGGGCCGGGCGCAGCAAGCCGCTGCTGTTCGTGCTGGTCGTCGGCGAAACCGCGCGTGCGATGAACTGGGGGCTGAACGGCTACGCGCGGCAGACAACACCCGAATTGGCCGCGCTCGATGTCGTCAACTTCAGCGATGTGGGCAGCTGCGGCACCAACACCGAAACCTCGCTGCCCTGCATGTTCTCGCGGATCGGGCGGCGCGACTACGACGAGGACCGCATCCGCGGCGAAGAGTCGCTGCTGCATGTCGTGCACAGGGCCGGATTCGACGTGCAGTGGCGAGACAACCAGTCGGGGTGCAAGGGCGTGTGCGACGGTCTGCCAAGCCAGAAGATGGTCGACACCCCCGACCCCGCGCTGTGCAGCGGCCGCGAATGCATGGACGAGATCCTGTTGAAAGGCCTGGCGGACGAAGTGGCCGATGGCAAGGGAAACCACCTGATCGTGTTGCACCAGATGGGCAGCCATGGCCCGGCCTACCACCGGCGCGCGCCCGACAAATTCAAGCGGTACACGCCGACCTGCGACACCGCCGAGCTGCGCAAATGCTCGACGGAAGCGGTCGTCAATTCCTACGACAACTCGATCGCCTACACCGACCATGTGCTGGCCAACGCGATCCGCTTCCTGCAATCGCAGAGCGACCGCTACGACACCGCCTTGCTGTATGCGTCGGATCACGGCGAGTCGCTGGGCGAGAACAAACTGTTCCTGCATGGCCTGCCGTACGCCATTGCACCGATCCAGCAGACGCAGGTGCCGATGGTGATGTGGCTGTCGCCGTCGTTCACCGCGAGCCGCCAGATCGACCTCGCCTGCCTGCGCACCCGGGCCGCGCAGCGCGCCACGCACGACAACCTCTTCCACACGATGCTCGGCCTGCTCGACGTGCAGACCAGCGTCTACGAGCCGGCGCTCGACCTGGTCAAGGGCTGCCGGGCCCAGGCGCAGTGAGTTGGCAGCGTTGGCTTGACGCAAAAGCCGGCGCACCACGCCACGAACAGCGAGAAAATCGAGGCTCGAACCCGCCAGCACCGCTGGTGCACGACGCGGCAACCCGCCCTTGAAAAGAGTCCCCATGCCCAGCCCCACCATGCGCATCGCGCCGAGCCTGTTGTCTGCCGACTTTGCCCGTCTCGGCGAGGAAGTCACCGCGGTGATCGCCGCTGGCGCCGACGTCATCCATTTCGACGTGATGGACAACCACTATGTGCCCAACCTGACGGTGGGGCCGCTGGTCTGTCAGGCCATCAAGCCCTACGCGGTGAA
>CANHOE010000315.1 GCA_947462175.1 Burkholderiales bacterium
AATGCGGTACCAAGCAAGGCGATCGCCGAGAGCGCGAGGAAGGCGCGCCAAAGCCCCGCGACAGTGATTCCGGGCCGCTGAGGCAACAGCGCCGCCACCAACATCAGGGCGACAGGCGCCAGTCCACCGGCCGAAAACAGAACATCAGGTAGATCCATCGCAAAACCCTCTTCAGAAAACCTGAAGGGGATGATGCTTTCGGATATATGTTCTGTAAATTACATAAATACGAATCGAACCATACTTAAAACCGCACGGTGAGGACCAAGCGACTCGCGGTGTGTCGCCTGGTCGATGGATGGCGCAGCATCGGCGCCAGGCGGTCAGCTCTTGCCGTACTTCAGCTTGGCCGCTGCCATGCAACTGGACTTGGCGTCGCCGGCCAGGGCATCGCACTTTTCAGCTGCGACCTTGTATTGGGCATCGCGCTTGTCGTCGGTTGCTTCGGTATGCGCTTCGCCAACTTTCTTGTCGAGCTTGGCGTCGGCCAGCGCTTTCGTCTCGGCCGCCTTCGCCTGCTGCACACAAACGTCCTTCGCATTGCCGGCGAGGTCGTCGCACTTCTCTTTGGCGACTGCATAGTCGGCCTCGGCTTTCGCCTTCATGATCTTGTTGTGGTCTTCGGACTTGCCGGTGTGCGCGTACTCCAGCTCGGCGAGAGCGAGCTTTTCCTTGCCCTTGGCTTGTTCAACGCAGATATCGTTCGCATTGCCGGCCAGCGATCCGCACGCCGCCTTGTCGGCCTTGTACTCGGCGCTGATGCGAATCTTGTCGGCCTTGTACTCGGCCTTGGTCATCGTGGTGGCATAAGCAAGTGGCATCACGGCGATGGCTGCGGCCAGCACTGACGTTCTGAGGGTGAAAGTGGTGTTCATCGGTTTCCTTTCGGGTTCACGCGGTTGCGATGAAAGCACTGTGAACTCGCCTCGAAACCACGGCTGCCGGTGCACGGCGCCTCGCACGGTAGTTGATGTCCTACAACGCTCCGTGGGCTTTGGCACGGCGCGCGTCAGGCAAAACGATCCCACGCCAAACGCCCCGCCGTCGCCGACGCTGCGCTGAGGGACGCACCCCACGCCATGTCGATCAGCGACAGGCCGATCGGCCAGTCCTTCAACGTGGCCAGGTTGCTCAAGTCATAGGTGGCATAGGCAACGAGTCCGAAGGCCGCAGCGGTTGCAGCCGTCTTCAGCCAGCCAGGATCGGCGCCGTTAGGGAGGATCGCGAACCACATCAAGCCGAGCGTGTACAGCACATAAAACGCCACTGCGGCGACCCAATTCGGTCGCTCGGCCATCAGGTGACCGAGACCCTCCTGGTACAGCGGCTTTGCAACGACACCGAGCCAAAGCATGTCGAGAACCAGCATCACGACGGCGGTGGCCAGATAGGCAGACAGGTACTTGCTCATGGCTTCGCGCTCACGCGCCAGATGGCATTGCCGACATCATCGGCGACGAGCAATGCACCTTGCCTGTCCAGGGCCACGCCCACCGGCCTGCCGTAGGCCTCGCCCTTGTCGCTGAGGAAGCCGCTCAGCACGTCGATCGGCGCTGCGGCCGAGGGCTTGCCGCCATCGAAAGGCACGAAGACGACCTTGTAGCCGCTGTGCGGCTGCCGGTTCCAGGAGCCGTGCTGCCCGATGAACATGCCGTTGATGAAGGGGGCGGGCAGGCGGCTGCCGACTGCAGACGCCAGGCCCAGCGATGCGGTGTGCGGCCCCAGTGCGTAATCGGGCGAGACAGCACGCGCCACCAGCTCAGGCTGCGGCGGCTGCACCCTTTCGTCGACATGCTGACCGTAGTAGCTGTAAGGCCAGCCGTAGAAGGCCCCGTCGCGCACCGAGGTCAGGTAGTCCGGCACCAGGTCGCTGCCGATCTCATCGCGCTCATTGACCACGGTCCACAGCACGGGCGCGGTGGTGCCGCCACCGGTGCCGAGCTCCCAGGCCATGCCGTTCGGGTTGCGCAGACCGGAGGCATACACCCGGTGCGTGCCGTCGCTCAGATTGACCTCCCAGATCGCTGCGCGGCCGGCCTCGGCGGCCATGCCGCGCTCACCGACGTTGCTGTTCGAGCCCACCGTCACGTACAGCTTGCTGCCATCGACGCTCGCGATGATGTTCTTCGTCCAGTGGTGGTTGATCGGGCCCGCCGGCAGTTCGACAACATGCGTCGCATCGGCGGTGATACGCAGGTCGCCGGAGGCATAGGGAAACTTCACCACCGCATTGGAATTGGCGACGTAGAGCGTGTCGCCGATCAGGGTCATGCCAAACGGGGAGCTCAAGCCTTGCAGCAGCACCGAGCGCAGGTCGGCGACACCATCGCCGTCGGTGTCGCGCAGCAGCGTGATGCGGTCGGCGCTGGGCACACCTGCTCCGGCGCGCTTCATCACGAGGCCCATCACCCAGCCCTTGATGCCCAGCCCGTCCTCCGGCTTGGCCGGGGCGTTGCTTTCGGCCACCAGCACATCCCCGTTGGGCAAAACCAGCAGCCAGCGCGGGTGTTCCAGTCCGGTCGAAAACGCGGTCACCTGCGTGCCGGGCGCCGCCTGCGGCGTCAGACGCGGCGGCCAGCCGATGGCCGGCGCGATGTTCACCGTGGGGATCAGTGTGGGATGGGGCGCCGGCAGCGCCGGTCGCGGCCCGGTGCCTGCGCTCACTGGCAATTGCGCCGTCTCACCGCATCCGACGAGCAGCAGCGCACCGAGCCAGGGAGCCACGCCAATCCATGGCGAACTGCGCCGCGCTGTCGAACGGAGAGGCCTCAAGGCACTGATCTCACAGTCGCCCGGTGAGCAGCATGACCACGAGTACGACGACGACCAACCCCAGCACCCCACTCGGCCCGTAGCCCCAGCTGCTGCTGTGCGGCCAGCTCGGAAAAGCACCGATCAGCAGCAGGATCAAAACAATCAACAGAATGGTTCCGATGCTCATGGCTGTTCCTTTGATTTGAATGACGGGCCAAGCTCAGTTGGACGGCGCCGATGCGGGTGGCACGACGATCACGGTGGCGCCGTCGCCGGTCTTGCCGGTGTCGCCCTTCAGGCCATCACTGCCGGAATTGCCTTGGGGTCCCGCCGGGCCGGGCGTGCCCACCGTGGGCGGCGGCACGTTGACGGTGGTGGGTTTGTCGCAGGCGGCCAGGCTGGCGGTCACGAGCAACGCGGCGAATAAGGTAGTTGTGTTCATGGCGATCCTGTCTGAGTGAAACGAAAGTGGAAGAAACGGCTGAGCTCAGCGTAGGTGTTTGCGTCGCTCAGCTCAGTGCGTTGGCGAACACAGCGGGGGATTGATCGGCTCAGCGGGAAAACGGGGGCCCAGCATCCGGCGCGGATCGACCCATTCGTCGAACTGCTCGGCCGTCACCGCGCCCAGCGCCA
>CANHOE010000316.1 GCA_947462175.1 Burkholderiales bacterium
AATCGATCGCGAGCGGTTCGAAGCTGGCGGCGAGCTGGCCGTCGCGTGCGCCGTGCGAGGTCAGGTGGATGAACAGGATGTCCTCGTCGCGGTTCATCACGGCCGCCACGCGTTGAATGGCGCGCTGCAGATTCAGCGGCGTGGCCCATGGCAGCTCGGCCACGCTGCGCGCATGGTTCTGCAACTGCAGCACGCGCTGCCGCGCGTCGAAGCGGCTGCGCATCAGATCGCTCACCAGCGTGGCCTCGCGGCTGAACACGTCTTCGTCGGCATACGGCGCAAAGCTGATCGCATACAGGTCGACGACACCCGGGCGATCGGGGGCGAGCGCGTCGAGGGCCGCAGGCACGGTGCGCGACTGGGCCTCGATCAGCTCCTGGCTCAGTGCCAGACGATCCGGGCCGTCAGAGCCGTCGAATTCGCTCTGGGAGCTACCGTCGGCGAACGCGTCGGCAGCCGCATCAGCGCCGGCTGTCCAGAAGCGCGCCTCGGGGGTCGTGACCTGCAGGGCGGCACTGAGCACGCCATATACGACAACAGCAGCCTGCGCCACGAAACGACGTGGCGCCTCGCGCCATAGCAGCACCAGCGCGCCCAGCACGAACCACAGCAGCGATGTCAGCCACGCGCTTTCGAGCAGCACATCGATGTCGATAGATGCCGGCATCTGCATCCAGAACACCACCCCGATGTAGAGCAGTCCGAGCAACGCCGACAACCACAGTTGCTGCGCGAGCAGCAGCGCGAAGAGCGTCGCCGCGGCGGGAGCGTCCGGCGACAAAGCGGGCGCGCCGCGGCTGCGCACAATGATCCAGCAGGTGCCCAACGCCAGCAGCGTGGACAGCCAGCCGCTGTGGATGGCAGTGAGGTCGAATCGCGCCGGCCCGTCGATCGCCAAACGCTGAACGCCGATGACGATGGCCAGCAACAGTGCCAGCAGCATCACCACCGTGCTGGGGCGGGCCTGCAGCGCGGCGGTGTGCGGAGGCTTGAAGCAGAGCGTGCGTGCGCCTTCGCGCAGCCAGGGTCCGATGTTCACACGGAAGGCGCGGCGGTCGAGAAAAATGGCTTGAACATGAGCGCAGCTCCTGGGAAAAACCAACGAACGACCGGAGCGCTCAAGTGTCCTTGGAAATCGTGATCGAAGGGAACTTGGCCGAGAAGTCCTTCGCGCGCTCGGCAATCTTCACCGCCACCTTCCGTGCCACTGCCTTATACAGCGCGGCGATCTCGCCCTCGGGTTCCGCGACGACGCTCGGGCGGCCGCTGTCAGCCTGCACACGGATGCTCAGGTTCAGCGGCAGCGCACCCAGGTAGTCGGTCTTGTAGTCGGTGGCCAGCCGCTTGCCGCCGTCAGCACCAAAGATGTGCTCGACGTGGCCGCACTTTTCGCAGACGTGCACCGCCATGTTCTCGACGATGCCGAGGATCGGCACACCGACCTTCTCGAACATCCGGATGCCCTTCTTCGCATCGAGCAGTGCGATGTCCTGCGGCGTGGTGACGATCACCGCACCGGTCAGCGGCACCTTCTGCGACAGCGAAAGCTGGATGTCGCCGGTGCCCGGCGGCATGTCGACGATCAGGTAGTCCAGGTCGCCCCAATTGGTCTGCCGCAGCAGCTGGTCGAGCGCCTGCGTGGCCATCGGGCCGCGCCAGACCATCGGGCTGTCTGCCTCGACCAGGAAGCCGATCGACATCACCTGCACACCGTGGTTCTGCAGCGGCTCCATCGTCTTGCCGTCAGCCGATTCGGGCCGACCGTTGAGGCCCATCATCATCGGCTGGCTGGGGCCGTAGATGTCGGCATCCAGGATGCCCACTCGCGCGCCTTCCGCGGCCAGCGCCAGCGCCAGATTGACCGCGGTGGTGCTTTTGCCGACACCGCCCTTGCCCGAAGCCACGGCGACGATGTTCTTCACGTTCGGCAGCAGTTGCACGCCACGCTGCACCGCATGAGCGACGATCTTGATGCTGAGATTGACGTTGGCGCTTTGAACACCGGCCACGGTCTGGGTCGCGGCGACGAGCGCCATGCGCAGCGATGGGAACTGACTCTCGGCCGGGTAGCCGAGTTCGACATCGAACGTCACGTTCCCACCGTTGATGCGCAGGTTCTTCAACTGCTTCGTGCTGACGAAGTCCCGACCGGTGTTCGGATCGACCACCGATTTCAAGGCTTCGAGCAAGGCAGTTTCGGTGGCGGACATGACGGTTCCAGGCAAGGAAGAAGAGCGTGCGGCACGACGGTGCTGCGAGGGCGGCGGCAGTCTAGCGCAGGGGACTTGGCCCTGGATCAGGCTGGCGTCAGGGAAAGGCCTGCGGCCTAGAATCAAAGGCTGCTCGAAGCCGTTGTGCTCCATGATGGCGGGGCTGATTCACCTGTGCTCCCATGACCCGCAAGCTGTTCGTCACCACCGCCCTGCCCTACGCCAACGCGCCCTTTCACATCGGGCACATGATGGAGTACATCCAGGCCGACATCTGGGTGCGACATCAGCGGATGCAGGTGAGCGACGACGGATCCCCCGTGGAGGTGCATTTCGTCGGTGCCGATGACGCCCACGGCGCACCGATCATGATCGCCGCCGAAAAGGCCGGCAAGACACCGCAGCAGTTCGTGGCCGAGATCGCCGCCGGGCGCCAGCAGTACCTCGACGGCTTCCACATCGCCTTCGACCACTGGCACTCGACCGACTCCCCCGAGAACACCGCGCTCGCGCAGGACATCTACCGCCAGCTGCGCGACCGCAGCGACGGCTCGCTGATCGCTACCAAGACGATCGAGCAGTTCTTCGATCCGGTGAAGGCGATGTTCCTGCCCGACCGCTACATCAAGGGCGAGTGCCCGAAGTGCGGTGCGAAGGACCAGTACGGCGACAGCTGCGAGGTGTGCAGCGCGGTCTACGCGCCCACCGACCTGAAGAACCCGTACTCGACCTTGAGCGGTGCCACGCCGGTGATGAAGAGCAGCGAACACTTCTTCTTCAAGCTGAGCGATCCGCGCTGCGTCGAATTCCTGGAAGCCTGGACCGGTGGTGAGCGGCTGCAAAGCGAAGTCGCCAACAAGATCCGCGAGTGGTTCACCAAGGATGAACACGGCCAAGGCGGCCTGAGCGACTGGGACATCAGCCGCGACGCACCCTACTTCGGCATCGAGATTCCCGACGCACCGGGCAAGTATTTCTACGTGTGGCTCGATGCGCCGGTGGGCTATCTGGCGTCGCTCAAGAGCTACTTCGACCAGGGCAAGGCGAAGGCCCGCGGCGAGCTGCGCAGCTTCGATGAGTTCATCGCCGACCCGGCGGTCGAGCAGATCCACTTCATCGGCAAGGACATCACCTACTTCCACACGCTGTTCTGGCCAGCGATGCTGAAGTTCT
>CANHOE010000317.1 GCA_947462175.1 Burkholderiales bacterium
ACCACGGCCTGGGCGTCGGCCTCGACCTTCCGCGGCAGCGACAAGCGTGGCGGCGCCAACGGCGCGCGCATCCGCCTGGCACCGCAGAAAGACTGGGAGGTCAATCAGCCAGCCGAACTGGCGACGATTCTGAGCAAGCTCGAAGCGGTCCAGAAGGAGTTCAACGCGGCGCAATCGGGTGGAAAGAAGGTCTCGCTGGCCGATGTGATCGTGCTGGGTGGCGCCGCCGCCATCGAAGCAGCTGCGAAGAAAGCCGGTGTCGAGGTGACAGTGCCGTTCAGCCCGGGCCGCACCGACGCGTCGCAGGAGCAGACCGATGCGCATTCATTCGCCCCGCTGGAACCGCAGGCCGACGGCTTCCGCAACTACCTGCGCCCGGGGCTCGAGGGATCGGCGGCTGAGTTGCTGGTCGACAAGGCCCAGTTGCTGAAGCTGAGCGCACCGGAAATGACGGTGCTGATCGGTGGCCTGCGCGCAATGAACGCCAACGTCGGCCAGTCCGCTCATGGCGTCTTCACCCAGCGCCCCGGGACGCTGACCAACGACTTTTTCGTCAACCTGCTCGACATGAGCACGGCATGGCAGAAGTCCGCCGGCAACCCTGCTGTGCTGGAAGGCCGCGATCGGGCCACGGGCCAGATCAAGTGGACGGGCACGGTCGTCGATCTGGTCTTCGGCTCCAACTCGCAGCTGCGCGCTCTGGCCGAGGTGTACGCCACGAGCGACGCACAGCCGAAGTTCGTCAACGATTTCGTCGCGGCCTGGGCCAAGGTGATGAACCTCGATCGTTACGACCTCGCTTGAGCTTCGTGTGATCCAACGGATGAAGGGCGGCAGCAATGCTGCCCTTTTTCCTTGGGCGACATGAAGGCAGGCCTGGGTCCCGAGCAAAATCACCCTTCCCTCCATCCACAGCGCGATTCGACCGCGCGAGACCTGAGCCATGAAACAGTACGTATGCCTGGTGTGCGGCTTCATCTACGACGAGGCCCTCGGCATGCCCGAAGACGGCATCCCGGCCGGCACCCTCTGGGCCGATGTGCCCGCGAACTGGGAGTGCCCGGACTGCGGCGTCTCGAAAGCCGACTTCGAGATGGTCGCGGTCTGATGCCGGGCGAGGTCGCATCGACCACCTTGCCAGTGGTCGTGATCGGCAGCGGTTTAGCCGGTTATGCGTTAGCGCGCGAGTTCCGCAAGCTCGATCCCGACACACCCTTGCTGCTGCTGAGCCGCGACCACGCGGGCTTCTATTCGAAGCCGATGCTGTCGAATGCACTGGCCGGACAGAAGACGGCGGCCAGCCTGCTGATGAAACCGGCCGAGAAGATGGCCAGCGAGTTGAAGGCCGACGTGGGTGCCGGCGTGTCGGTCAGCGCCATCGACACCACAGCCCGCACGGTCACCACGGGTGACGACGAGGTGATCGCTTATCGCGATCTGGTGCTGGCGCTGGGTGCGGATCCGATCCGCCCGCCGCTGGCCGGTGATGCGGCGGATGCAGTTCTGTCCGTCAACGACCTCGACGATTACGCGCGCTTTGCCGATGCGCTCGAAGGCGCGAAGAGCGTGGCCATCCTCGGCGCGGGCCTGATCGGCTGTGAGTTCGCCAACGACCTGCTTCACCGCGGCATCACGCCGACCGTGCTCGATGTGGCCGACCGGCCGCTGTCGCGACTGCTGCCGGCCGAAGCCAGCGCCTGGTTGCGCGTGCGACTCGAGGCGGCTGGCGTGAGCTTCCGCCTCGGTGTGGCGGCCAGCCGCGTCGATAGTGTGGATGGCGGCGGTCTGCGACTCACGCTGAGCGATGGCGGCGCGCTGCGTGCCGACCGCGTGTTGTCAGCGATCGGGTTGCAGCCACGCACTGCCCTCGCCGCAGCGGCAGGGATCGAGGTCGCGCGCGGCATCACCACCGACCGGCTGCTGGCGACGTCAGCACCGCGTGTGTACGCGGTCGGCGACTGCGCGGAGGTGCTTGGCCTGAACCTGCCCTATGTCATGCCGCTGATGCAGCAGTCACGGGCACTGGCGGCCACGCTGTGCGGCCGGCCTACACCGGTGCCCTACCCGGCGATGCCGGTGATGGTGAAGACGCCGGCCTGCCCGACCATCGTCTGCCCGCCGCCACCCGGCGCCACCGGCGCGTGGCAGGTGATGTCGTCAGCGGATGCCTGCGAAGCCCGTTTCGTCGGCGCTGACGGCCGCTTGCTCGGCTTCGCCCTGCTGGGCGCAGCGACGTCGAAGAAACAGGCTTGGGTGGTGGAGGTGCCCGCCTGGTTGGCGGATTGAACCGGCCCGAAGCTCGCCCTCAGATCGCCATCGGATCGACGTCGATCGCCCAGCGCAGGATGCGCTGATCCGCGACGCGCTCACGCCGCATCTCGTGCAGCGCGGGCAGCCAGTCGGCCAGGAAACGCTGCAGCGCCTGCCGGGACGGCGACTCGATCAGCATCTGCATCCGCTCGACATTGGCCACCCGCGCGATCGGCGTCGGCACCGGTGGGTACAGCATTACGTCGGCCACCTCAGCCATGACTTCAGCAGCCTCGGATGCGGCTTGCAGAAAGCCACGCGCCGCATCGGCAGTGCGGGCCTCGGCGCGCAGCAGCGCCAGGTGTGAGTGCGGCGGCAGCCCAGCCATGCGGCGCTCGGCCAGCTGCGATTCGGCAAAGGCATGGAAGTCATGGCGGCGCAAAGCGGCATACAGCGCATGCTGCGGGTGCCAGGTCTGCACCCACATCTCGCTCGCCGCGGCCTGAGCCGCATCGCGCCCAGCGCGGCCTGCGGCCTGCATCAACAACGCGAACAACCGCTCGGGCGCACGGAAGTCGCTGCTGAAGAGCGAGGAATCAGGGTTGACGGCCGCCACCAGCGTGATGCGGCGGAAGTCGTGCCCCTTCGTGATCATCTGGGTGCCGACCAGCACATCGACCTCGCCTGCATGAACAGCACCGAGCTGCGCCTCCAGGGCGCCCTTGCCACGTGTGCTGTCGGCATCGATGCGGGCGATGCGGGCCGGGCGGCCGTCGGGGTGGGTCAGCAACTCGGCGAGCTGTTCTTCAAGGCGTTCGGTGCCGCGGCCGATCGGCGAGATGTCGAGGTTGCCGCAGTCCGGGCAGGCGCGCGGTACGCGCTCGGTGTAGCCGCAGTGGTGGCAGCGGAGCGTGCGGTCCAGCTTGTGGAACACCCGCCAGGCGCTGCAGTTCGGGCAGCCGCTCTTCCAACCGCAGTCGCCACAGTGCAGCACGGGCGCATAGCCGCGGCGGTTGAGGAACACCAGGCTCTGCTCACCACGCGCGATGCGCTGCTGCAGCGCGGCCACCAGCGGCGGCGAGAGCGCGGCTCCACCCTTCACCTTCGGCTGCAGGTTCATG
>CANHOE010000318.1 GCA_947462175.1 Burkholderiales bacterium
GGGGCACAGGCCTCGACGACAAGGGCCTGGCGCACAAGCTGTCCGTGTTGTCCGGCGTACTCGCGACGCATCAAAGTGCCGAGGCGCCGCTGCAGGCACTCACCGCATTTGGCGGTTTTGAGATCGCCATGCTGGTCGGTGCGGTGCTGCAGGCGGCTGAAGAGCGCCGCCTGGTCGTGGTCGATGGCTTCATCACGGGCGCGGCTATCCTGGTCGCGCAGCGGATCGCTGAAGGCGAGGGCCGCTCGGTCGTCGAGAGCTGCGTGTTCGCGCATCGCTCCGATGAGGCTGGGCACGCTTTGATGCTGCGCGAGCTGGGTGTGAGCCCCTTGCTGGACCTGGGCCTGCGCTTGGGCGAGGGCTCTGGCGCCGCCCTCGCGTGGCCCATCATCGACAGTGCGGCGCGGTTGTTGTGCGACATGGCGAGTTTCGAGTCTGCCTGCGTGGCCACCGCGGCTGACTTGTCGCTGTTGGATTGACGCGGTGAAGGCACCCATTCCTTCATCCACCACAAACGGCAACACAGCTGCGCCGCGCACGTGGGCCACGCGGTTGGTGCATGAATTGCGCCTTTTCTTTGTTGCGCTGCAGTTTTTCACCCGTGTACCGGTGCCGCGCTGGGTCGGCTTCGAGCCGGACTGGCTGAACCAGAGCGCCCGCCATTTCGCGTTGATCGGCGTGTTCGTCGGCGTGGTTGCCGCCTTGGCGCTGTGGGCAGCGAGTCGGGTGTTGCCGCTGCCGGTTGCGGTGTTGCTGTCGATGGCAGCCACGATGCTGTTGACTGGCGGTTTTCACGAAGACGGCTGGGCCGATACCTGCGATGGGCTGGGCGGTGCGGTGAGCCGTGAACGAGCGCTCGAGATCATGAAGGACTCCCGCATCGGCGCGTATGGCGCGATGGGGCTGATGATGATGCTGGCGTTGAAGGCGTCCGCGCTGGCGTCTCTGCCAGTTGCCTGGGGTTGTGCGGCACTGCTGCTGGGCCACACCGTCTCCCGCGCGGCTTCGACGGCGTTGATCCGCTTTCTGCCTTACGCCGGCGACCTCGAGCACGCCAAGGCCAAACCGCTGGCACAGCGGATCTCCTCGGTGGGGCTCGTCGTGTCGTGCGGCTGGGCCTTGTCGGTCGCCAGCGGGCTGGCGCTCTATCAGACAAGGTGGGTCTTTCCGGTGGTCACTGGTTTGCTGATGTCGGTGCTCGGCGCGGTCTGGTGTGCACGCTGGTTGCGCCGGCGGCTGGGTGGCGTCACGGGCGACACCCTCGGCGCAACGCAGCAGCTCACGGAGCTGCTTGTGCTCCTGACGTGGGCCGCCACCTGGCATGTCTCACAGGCGGACTGATGGTGGCTGTTGGTGGGCCGGTGATTCACCTTTGGCGCCACCCTCGGCCAAAGGCGGCTGTGGGCCGCTGCATCGGACGCACTGACCTGCAGGTGGATCCACGCAAGTCCAAGCGGCTTGCACACCGCATCCGCCAGCACGCACGCCGACATGGTTTGTCTCGCGAGGTCCACACATCAACGCTGCGGCGCAGCGCCGATGTGGGTCGTTGGCTCGCGAGATGGGGCTGGGTGCATCACATCGATGTGGCCCTCTCCGAGATCGATTTCGGCGCCTGGGACGGCAAGCACTGGGCCACGATTGGCGAACCAGCGGTCAGCGCCTGGTGCGAGGATCTGGCAGGTTACCGGGATCACGGCGGTGAGTCTGTATCGGCACTGTTCGATCGCTGCGCCAAGTGGTTCGGCCGAGTCCACGGAACTTCGGCACTTTGTGTTGTTGGCCATGCCGGCTGGGGCAACGCCGCACGGTTGCTGTGTCAGGGCATCGGGCCACCTCGACTCGCAAGCGACTGGCCAAAAGCGCCGAGCTACGGTGAGCGGCTAGAGTTGCGTTGGACGGACCCAGCGTTAACCTGTGGTCCGTAGGTTGGCGGCACGCACAGCAACGCCGCCATCGGCAGGCGTGTCAGGCCAGCGCTGGTCTGGTCATGCGCTGATCGCGCTCAACGGATCTCGTTCAAAGCGCCCGATTCCACCACTGCCCTCACTCGAAAAACACATGCGCCATTTGATTTCGCACCTGCGCGTACGACCCCGGTTGATGCTGTCGGTGGCAGTTGGCATTGCTGCGGCTTTCCTGCTCCCCGGTGCCCATCATGCGGTGACACGGTGCTTGCTCGGGTGGAACGTGTCGGTCTGGCTCTACCTTGGGCTGGCCGGCCTGATGATGCTTCAGGCCGATCACGCCAAGCTGCGGCGGATCGCGTTGGCCCAGGCCGAAGCGGCCTCGACGGTGCTGTGCATCGTGGTGGTTGCGGCTCTGGTCAGTCTCGTCGGTATCGTGGCCGAGCTGATGGCGGCCAAGGCACCGGGCACACCGCATGCGCTGCCGCATGTGCTGTTTGCGCTGGCGACTGTCGCCGGGTCCTGGTTGTTGGTGCCAACCATGTTCGCGCTGACTTACGCCAGCCAGTACTACCGAACGGTGCACGGCAACGGATTGAACTTCCCGAAGAACGATGACAACTTCAAGCCCGACTACACCGATTTCCTGTATTTCTCATTCACCATCGCTGTCGCCTCGCAAACCGCCGATGTCAGTGTGTCGACGCAAGCCATGCGACGGCTGGTGCTGCTGCAGTCGGTGTTGTCGTTTGCGTTCAATACCGCCATCCTGGCCTTCACGATCAACATCGCCGCCAGCTTGTTTTGAGCGATGCGGGTGAATGATCTTCAGGAGTCTGCAGATCGAGCTCGCGCTCCCAGGGCGTTGCGCAGCCAGCGTTTGCCGTGGGCGAACCAGGCGTGCCGTGCGCACGCGGTGACGGCTTCCCAGCCCGCGCGGCGGTTGACCAAGGTCTGCTGAGCTGCTGAAGAGGCGCGACCAGCAGCTACCGCCAGCACAGAGCGAAGCGAGAGCGGGTGCTTGGCGGGCGCGTACTTTTCGATCAGGCGCACGTCGAAACCGGCCTGAGCCACCAGCTGAGCCAGCGTGTCGGAACTGAAGTGATACAGGTGCGCGATGTGCAGCATCTTCAGTTTGCGGTACTCAGCGATATCGGGCACCTCGATGTACAGCCGGGCATTCGGTGCCAACAGCGGCTTCAGCGATTCGAGCACCTGCACCGGATGCTGCAGGTGCTCCAGCACGTGGTTGATGATGACCAGATCGATCGGTGGCGGAAGCGAGGCTCGAAGGTCGGCCAGGCTCGCATGCCACTCGCAGCCCGCATGGTTCATCGCAAAGCGGCCGAATACCGGGTTGGGTTCGATCGCGATGCGTCGGGTGTCGGGCACCTGATCGCCAACCGCCTTCAGCATCGAGCCTTCGGCCGCGCCAATGTCGAGCACCACCATGCCAGGCAA
>CANHOE010000319.1 GCA_947462175.1 Burkholderiales bacterium
GTGTCGGTCTCGTGCACGGCGGTCGAACCACGCAAGTGGCGTTTGACCTTCGTGGACTTCTTGGTGAGGATGTGGCGCTTGAACGCCTGGCCCCGCTTGACGGTGCCACCCGGGCGAACGCGAAATCGCTTCTTCGCGCTGCTCTTGGTCTTCATTTTGGGCATGACTGCTCCTTTTAAGTTGCTGCTGCAGGCGCCGGCACGACACGTACCGTCTTGTAGGCCTGCAGTCGCTTCTGACAACACCCAGGCGACCAAACCTTGGCGTTGTATTCCCACAGGTGTCAGGACTTTCTTTTCGGTCCCAACACCATGATCATCTGACGCCCTTCGAGCTTGGGCATGTTCTCGACCACCGATACATCGGCCAGCTCGTCGCGGATGCGCTCAAGAAGCCGCATGCCGATGTCCTGGTGGGTGATTTCCCGACCGCGGTAGCGCAGCGTCACCTTGCCCTTGTCACCATCTTCTTCGATGAAGCGACGCAGGTTGCGCATCTTGATCTGGTAATCGCCCTCGTCGGTGCCGGGCCGGAATTTGACTTCCTTGACCTCGATCACCTTCTGTTTCGACTTCGCCTCCGCTGCTCGCTTCTGCTCCTGGTACTTGAACTTGCCGTAGTCCATCAGGCGGCAGACTGGTGGTTCAGCGGTGGCCGCGATCTCGACCAGATCGACATCCAACTCACCTGCCATGCGCAGAGCTTCAAGGGTACTCACGATGCCCAGGGGCTCGTTTTCCACGCCGTTCAACCGGACTTCAGGTGCCATGATCTCCCTGTTCAGCCGATGTTTGCGCTCGGCATTGGGGGTACGGCGGTCAGCAAAAGTAGCGATGGTTCAAACCTTTCAACGAACTCCAAGGCAACGGAATTCACACCTAAACATGCACACGCACCGGTCGGTCAAAGGGCTGGGCTCTCCGGCTGAAAGCAGGAGTGTTCACGCTTTTTGAGCGATGTCACCGGCTAACCTTGCGGAAAAGTCTGCCAGTGACATGACGCCGAGGTCTTGATTTCCCCGGGCGCGTACTGCGATGGTTCCATTTGCCTTTTCCTTGTCACCAACAACAAGGATGTATGGAACCTTCTGCATTGAATGCTCACGGATTTTATAGGTTATTTTCTCGTTCCGCAAATCAGTACTGACTCTAACCCCTTGTTTTTGAAGCGCTTTCGTCACTTCCTGGGCGTACTCGGCCTGGTGTTCCGAAATATTGAGCACGCTGATTTGTACCGGCGCCAGCCAGATGGGGAGCGCGCCGGCATGCTGCTCGATCAGGATGCCGATGAAACGCTCTAGGCTCCCGACGATGGCCCGGTGCAGCACCATCGGTGTGGCGCGCTCGCCGGCCTCGGTCACGAACTCAGCGCCCAGGCGCTCAGGCATGTTGGGGTCGACCTGGATCGTGCCGCACTGCCACTGGCGCCCGATCGCGTCCTTCAGCGTGTATTCGATCTTCGGGCCGTAGAAGGCGCCCTCGCCCGGCGTGACGATGAATTCGCAGCCTGATCGACGCAGGCTTTCCATCAGCGCGAACTCCGCCTTGTCCCACAGCGCGTCGGAGCCGATGCGCTTTTCGGGCCGCGTCGCGACCTTGTAGATGATGTTGGTGAACCCGAAGTCGGCGTAGACCTTTTGCAGCAGCGTGGTGAACGCAGTGCATTCATCGAGGATCTGGTCCTCGGTACAGAAGATGTGCCCGTCGTCCTGCGTGAAGCCACGCACCCGCATGATTCCGTGCAGCGAGCCGCTGGGTTCGTTACGGTGGCACTGGCCGAACTCACCGAAGCGCAAAGGCAGGTCGCGGTAGCTCTTGATGCCCTGCTTGAAGATCAGGATGTGCCCCGGGCAGTTCATCGGCTTCAGTGCGTATTCACGCTTTTCCGATTCGGTCGTGAACATGTTCTCGCGGTACTTGTCCCAGTGACCGGTCTTCTCCCACAGACCTTGATCCAGCACCTGCGGACCCTTGACTTCCAGGTAGCCGTTGTCGCGATAAACGGACCGCATGTACTGCTCGACCTGCTGCCAGATCGTCCAGCCCTTCGGGTGCCAGAACACCAGCCCTGGCGCGTGTTCGTCGATGTGGAACAAATCGAGCTCGCGGCCGAGCTTGCGGTGATCGCGCTTCTCGGCCTCTTCGAGCATGTGCAGGTGCTGCTGCAACTCGTCCTTGGTCGCCCAGGCCGTGCCGTAGATGCGCTGCAGCATCTCGTTGCGATGGTCGCCTCGCCAGTAGGCGCCGGCCACCTTCATCAGCTTGAAGTGCTTGAGTTTGCCGGTGCTCGGCACGTGCGGGCCGCGGCACAGGTCTTCGAACGCGCCTTCGCGGTACAGCGACACATCTTCGCCAGCTGGAATGCTGGCGATGATCTCGGCCTTGTAAGCCTCGCCGATGCCCTTGAAATAAGTCACCGCCTCGTCACGCGGCAGCACACGGCGCTCGACCTTTTCGTCCTTCTTCGCGAGCTCGCTCATCTTCGCCTCGATCGCGGCCAGATCCTCTGGCGTGAACGGGCGGTGGTACGAGAAGTCGTAGAAAAAGCCGTTCTCGATGACCGGGCCGATCGTCACCTGTGCATCCGGAAACAGCGACTTGACCGCATAAGCCAGCAGGTGCGCGGTCGAGTGGCGAATCACGTCGAGGCCGTCGGCATCCTTGTCTGTGATGATGGCGAGCGTCGCGTCCTGCTCGATCAGGTGGCTGGTGTCCACTACTTTCGAGGCGGCACCAGTGCCCAGCCGTCCAGCCAGCGCGGCCTTGGCCAGCCCGCTCCCAATGGACCCGGCCACCTCGGCCACCGTCACCGGGCCCGGAAACTGCCGCTGTGAACCATCTGGCAACTGAATCGAGATCATCGAAGCTCCATCGGAAAAGAAAAAGCGCGGTCCACAACCGCGCCTTGTTTGACCCTCTGCGAAGCGCAAATTTTAAGCGTCAAAACGGCAGGATCGCCAGGTTGGCAGTGCGGTCGATGAACCACAGCGCACCGATGATGATGGCCACCGCCGAGCCGCCACCGATCACCGCGACGGCGTACCAGGGCTGCCGTCGGATGGCGAACAGGGCGCTGACCGTGATCGCGACGATGAAAAGCTGGCCCAGTTCAATGCCCAGATTGAACTGGAAGAGCGCCCAGGCGAATTGCAGCGTCGGCAGATTCAACTCGCCCAGCACGCCTGCAAAACCGAAGCCGTGGATCAGTCCGAACAGGAAAGTCACGACAATCCGGCGGCTGCGAAAGATCGGCACCAGGTTGTCGACTGCCGCCAGCACGATGGTCAACGCGATCGCCGGCTCGATGAACGACGA
>CANHOE010000320.1 GCA_947462175.1 Burkholderiales bacterium
ACAGTGAACACTCGTCAGTGATCGCCAAGGCGCGGTACCCCAACTGCCCCGCCCGCGCGACCAGTTCCTGCGGATGCGAGGCACCGGTCAGGAAACTGAAATTGCTGCGGCAATGGAGTTCGGCGTAAGCGACCACTTGAAAACCTCACCCCACCATCGATGCGCGCCGACGCCGCAGCGACATGGCAGTCAGAGGCAGGCCAACAAAACTGTTTATTTGTACAGTATTGTTGCGCAATCCCGCGGCGCGAAAAGCACGGCGAGTTCGGTCCCTGCTGCTCTTCTCCCCGCATACGCCATCGGGCGTATTCCGCTGCCGCCGGTCCGTGCGTAAGCTGCGACGCACGCCAAGCGGCACCTGCTGCCATTGGCCGGACGACCGAACAACCCACAGGAGCACATCACCCATGAACACATCCCGCCGCCAAATCGGCAAGTCACTCACGGCCATCGCGATGGGCGTGGCAGCCCTCGGCCTGAGCTCATTCGCCAGCGCCGCCGACACCATCAAGGTCGGCGTGCTGCATTCGCTGTCGGGCACGATGGCGATCTCTGAGACGGTGTTGAAGGACACCGTGCTGATGACGATCGACGAGATCAACGCCAAGGGCGGCGTGATGGGCAAACAACTCGAGGCCGTGGTGGTCGACCCGGCGTCGAACTGGCCGCTGTTCGCCGAGAAGGCCAAGCAGCTGATCACGCAGGACAAGGTGGTCGTGACCTTCGGCTGCTGGACCAGCGTGTCGCGCAAGTCCGTGCTGCCGGTGTTCGAGGAACTCAACAGCCTGCTGTTCTACCCGGTGCAGTACGAAGGTGAAGAGCTCAGCAAGAACGTGTTCTACACCGGCGCCGCGCCGAACCAGCAAGCCATTCCGGCCGTTGAGTACCTGATGAGCAAGGACGGCGGATCGGCCAAGCGCTTCGTGCTGCTGGGCACTGACTATGTGTACCCGCGCACCACCAACAAGATCCTGCGCGCCTTCCTGAAGAGCAAGGGCGTGAAGGACGCAGACATCGACGAGAAGTACACCCCGTTTGGCCATAGCGATTACCAGACCATCGTGGCCGACATCAAGAAGTTCGCAGCGGGTGGCAAGACCGCGGTGATCTCCACCATCAATGGCGACTCCAACGTGCCGTTCTACAAGGAACTGGGCAACCAGGGCCTGAAGGCAACCGACGTGCCGGTGGTGGCCTTCTCGGTGGGTGAAGAGGAACTGCGTGGCGTCGACACCAAGCCACTGGTGGGTCACCTGGCGGCATGGAACTACTTCATGTCGATCAAGAACCCGACCAACGATGCGTTCAAGAAGCAGTGGGCCGACTACTCCAAGGCCAAGAAGCTCCCGGGTGCCGACAAGCCGCTGACGAACGACCCGATGGAAGCCACCTACATCGGCATCCACATGTGGAAGCAGGCAGTCGAAAAAGCCAAGAGCACCGACACCGACAAGGTGATCGCGGCGATGGCCGGCCAGACCTTCAAGGCCCCGAGCGGCATCACCTCGATGATGGATCCGAAGAACCACCACCTGCACAAGTCGGTGTTCATCGGTGAAATCAAGGCCGACGGCCAGTTCAATGTGGTCTGGAAGACGCCGGGCCCGGTCAAGGCCAAGCCATGGAGCCCGTACATCGAAGGCAACGACAAGAAGAAGGACGAGCCTGAGAAGAAGTGATCGACTTGATTGGGATGAATGGCCGGCGCGCGATGAATCTGCCTGGGGAGGTGCCGCTTTTGCTGATGTTGAAGCGAGTGGTGTTCATCGTGGCGTCGGCCGCCTTGTTCGGTGCATCGTCAGCGCACGCGCTGACGCCCGAGCAGGTGCTGGCGATGTCGGCCGGCGACAGCGATACGCGCTCGCAAGCCATTTCAGAGGCGGCTGCCAGCGGTGACCCCGCTGCGCAGTCGTTCTTTCAGGCCTTGCTCGACGACGCCGTGAAGGTGTCGGGCGACAAGGTGTTCATCGTGCGTGACGACAAGGCGAGTGATGCCGCGACAGGCACTGAAGCCACGCTGCCGGAAGACGCCGAAGATGTGATCAACAGCAACCGGCTTCGTCGGGAGCTGGAGTCGGCGATGGCCTCGCTGAAGCTGCTGTCGAGCAACCCGGTCGAGCGCCGGCAAGCAGTGCGCGAACTGCGCGACGGCGCTGACGAATCGAAGCTGCCGCTGATCGAGAAGGCATTGGCAACCGAAACCGATGCATCTCTGAAAACCGATCTGGGCCTGCTGCGCGCCGCGGTGCTGGTGTCCTCCAGCGACACGGCGAGGCGCCTGGATGCCGCTAAGTTGCTGGCGGAGAGTCGCACCCCGGCCACCAAGGCGCTGCTGATCGAACGGCTGAAGCCCGACGTGGAACCCGATCCCGCGGTGCGCGCGCAGCTGACCGCAGCACTCGCCGGAGTTGAATCTCAGCTGGCCTGGGGCGAGCGGCTGGGGGTGATATTCACTGGCGTCAGTCTCGGGTCGATTCTTCTTCTGGTCGCTCTTGGCCTGGCGATCACCTACGGCCTGATGGGCGTGATCAACATGGCCCACGGCGAGCTGATGATGATCGGCGCCTACGCGACCTACCTGGTGCAGAACCTGTTCAAGGCCCATCTGCCCGACTTTTTCGGCTGGTACATGATCGCTGCGGTGCCGGCCTCCTTTCTGGTGGCCGCGCTCGTCGGTGCGGTACTCGAGCGCAGCGTGATCCGCTGGCTGTATGGCCGTCCGCTCGAAACGCTGCTGGCCACCTGGGGCATCAGTCTGGTGCTGATGCAGGGCGTGCGCAGCCTGTTCGGCGCCCAGAACGTGCAGGTCGAGAACCCGGCATGGCTGTCGGGCGGTGTCGATGTGCTGAGCAACCTGACGCTGCCCTACAACCGGCTGGCCATCATCGTCTTCGCAGTGCTGGTGCTGGTGGGGGTGTCCCTGCTGATCGCCCGCACACGGCTCGGCCTGTTCGTGCGCGGCGTGACACAGAACCGCAAGATGGCGGCCTGCGTCGGCGTCAACACTGCGCGTGTCGACACCTATGCGTTCGCACTGGGCTCGGGCATTGCGGGGCTGGCCGGCTGTGCGCTGTCGCAGATCGGCAATGTCGGACCCGACCTCGGCCAGGGCTACATCGTCGACTCGTTCATGGTGGTGGTGCTGGGCGGCGTGGGCCAGCTGGCAGGCACCGTCTATGCCGCGATGGGCCTGGGCATCCTGAACAAATTGCTCGAAGGCTGGCAGGGCGCGGTGCTGGCCAAGATCATGGTGCTGGTGTTCATCGTCATCTTCATCCAGAAGCGGCCGCAGGGCATCTTCGCGATGAAG
>CANHOE010000321.1 GCA_947462175.1 Burkholderiales bacterium
CGCCTCGCTGCGCATGCGGCTAGATCAGGCGACCTGGGTCATCCCACTGGGCATCGTGATGGGTCTGCTGGTACTGGGCATGAACTTCATCACGCAGTTGTGGGTTGCGGTGCCATTCCTGATCTTGCTAGGCGCGCTGGGGGGATTCCTGGTGGTGCCGATGAATGCGTTGTTGCAGCACCGGGGGCACAACCTGATGGGTGCGGGCCGCTCCATCGCCGTTCAGAACTTCAACGAGCAGGCCTGCATCCTGGTACTCGGCGGCCTGTACGCAGGCATGACCATGCTCGGCCTGTCGGCCTTTGGTGCGATCTCCATCTTCGGCGTGCTGGTGGCGGGGTTGATGTGGCTGATCCGACGCTGGCACCAGCGCAATTGCGTCAACCACCGCGTTGAAGTCGAACACCTTCTGGCTCTTGCGCGCAGCGACCGGCACTGAGGGCGGCGAGGCTTTCTGCTGCGCAGACTGGCTCGCATCATCGGTGTTCGTCGGGCCTGGGCCAGCACCGTTTCCGCGCTTGCCCACTTCGGCGACCTCAGCCCGTTCGCGACGAAACCCTCGCTGCCCTTGACGGATTCCATTGAATTCAACGCTTCAACCAATCCCCTGGGCCGCGCTTGCACTGGTGTTCAACTCGCTGGTCTGGGGGCTGTCATGGTGGCCTTTTCGACAGCTCGAGGGGCAGGGCCTGCATCCGCTTTGGGCCACCGTATGGGTATATCTGCCGACAGTGGTCGTGATCGCGGCAGTGCGTCCGCGCGCAGTCATGCAGTTGCTGCGCGACCGCTCGCTGTGGGTGCTGATGCTGGCGGCCGGTGCCACCAACGCGGCCTTCAATTGGGCCACCGTCATCGGCGACGTGGTGCGGGTGGTGCTGCTGTTCTACCTGATGCCGTTGTGGTCGGTGCTGCTGGCGCGCTGCTTGCTGAAGGAATCGTTGTCCGCAGTGGCCGGTATCCGGATGGTGCTGGCCTTGGTCGGCGCGGCCATCGTGCTCGCTGCCCCTGATGCGGGCGGTGTACCGGGCCTGCCCCTGCCCCAGTCGCTGGCCGACTGGCTGGGTCTGCTGGGGGGCTTCGCCTTTGCGCTGAACAACGTGATGCTCAAGCGCACTGCCGACCGACCCGAGGAAGGGCGCGTGCTCGCAATGTTCGTCGGTGGTGCCATGGTCGCTGCGCTGCTTGGGGCTGCACTCAGCGCGCACGGTGACATTGCATGGCCTCTGACCGCTGGTGGCGAGCCTTGGCCCTGGTGGTTGCCGGTGCTGGTGTTGACCTTGAGCGCGTTATTCCTGTGCAGCAACCTCGCGCTGCAGTTCGGGGCCGTGCGACTACCGGTGCATGTCAGCTCGGTGCTGATGCTCAGTGAAGTGCTGTTTGCCGCCGTGTCGGCGGTGCTGCTGGGCGCCGGACACGTCACAGGCAGCTTGCTGGCCGGTGGCGCACTGATTGTGCTGACCGCTGCGTGGGCTGCGCGGGAACCAGCGCACTGATCGGCTGCGCCGGACGCAGCGCTGGCGAGGCCCGGGCGATACGATGCAGCCTTCGCGTGCCCTCGCCAAGTCGCAAGGGTCCGTCCCTCAACAGAGACTCCCGATGAATTCACCCAGCGCTACCGCTTTCGGCTTCGAAGCCACGGCCATCGACGGCACGCCCAGCCCTCTGTCTGCGCAGCGCGGCCGCGCGCTGCTGATCGTCAACACGGCCAGTGCTTGCGGCTTCACGCCTCAGTTTGCCGGGCTCGAGGATCTCTGGAAGACCTATTCGGAGCGCGGCCTGACGGTGATCGGCTTTCCCTGCAATCAGTTTGGCTCGCAGGATCCCGGTAGCAATTCGGAGATCGGCAGCTTCTGCCAGAAGAATTACGGAGTCACCTTCCCGATGATGAGCAAGGTCGATGTGAATGGCGCCGCAGCGCATCCGCTGTGGAAATGGCTGACCGCCGAAGCTCCCGGCCTGCTGGGCACCAAAGCCGTCAAGTGGAACTTCACCAAGTTCCTGGTCGGCCGTGACGGCCAGGTCATCAAGCGCTATGCGCCGACCGACACACCGGCGGCGCTGAAGGCTGACATCGAGGCTGCGCTGGCGACCTGAGGCCGCAGCAGGCGCGGCACGTTGTTCCTGTCATCCCCGTCACCTCTTCCCCGCACGCTACACATGTTTGAGCACATCGATCCTTACGCTGGCGACCCGATCCTGACCCTGAACGAGTCGTTCGGCCGCGACCCGCGGGCACACAAGATCAACCTGTCGATCGGCATCTATTTCGACGACGCGGGTCGACTGCCGGTGATGGCTGCCGTGCGCGAGGCCGAAACCGCGATGTTGCAAACCATCGGTGCGCGGCCCTACCAGCCGATGGAAGGCGCAGCGAACTATCGGCTTGCAGTGCAGCATCTGCTGTTTGGCTCGGGGCATGAAGCTGTCACGAGTGGGCGGATCGCCACGGTGCAGACCATCGGTGGCTCGGGTGGCCTGAAGGTCGGCGGCGATTTCCTCCAGCGCTATTTCCCGGGTTCACAGGTGTGGGTCAGCGACCCGACCTGGGACAACCACCGCGCGATGTTCGAGGGGGCCGGCTTTGCGGTGCACACCTACCCGTATTACGAAGCGACCACCGGCGGATTGAAGTTCGACGAGATGCTGGCGGCGTTCAAGGCGCTGCCCGAACAAAGCATCGTGCTGCTGCATGCCTGCTGCCACAACCCGACCGGCGTCGACCTGAGTGCGGCGCAGTGGGCTGAACTGATTCCGGTGATCCGCGCGCGGCGGCTGATTCCGTATGTCGACATCGCCTACCAGGGCTTTGGCGACGGCATCGAAGAAGACGCTTCTGCGATCCGCGCGCTGGCCGACGCCGGCATCGCGTTCTTCTGCGCCAGCTCTTTTTCAAAGAGCTTCTCTCTGTACGGCGAGCGCTGCGGTGCGCTGAGCGTGGTCTGCCCGGACGCCGCTGAGGCCGAACTGGTGCTCGGCCAACTGCGCGCCACCGTGCGCAAGAACTACAGCAGCCCGCCCACCCATGGCGGGCAGATCGTCGCCCGCGTGCTGCAGACGCCGAGCCTGCGTGCGCAGTGGCAAGCAGAGCTTGACGCGATGCGTGACCGCATCCACGCCATGCGTCGCCGCCTGCACACGGTGCTCAGCGAGAAGCTCCCGGGCCGCAACGTTGACTACTTTCTCACGCAGCGCGGCATGTTCAGCTACACAGGGCTGAGTGCTGCGCAGGCCGACCGCCTGCGCGAAGCGCATGCCGTTTACGTGTTGCGTTCAGGTCGCATGTGCGTGGCCGGCCTGAACAC
>CANHOE010000322.1 GCA_947462175.1 Burkholderiales bacterium
CGCAATGCGCGCCTTGTGACTCCAGACCCACGTCGCTTCTCCAGGCGCTTCGATCATCAGCACGCGATCGCACGTCGGGTCGAAGTCCACCAGCGCCGGGCTGTCCAGCGTGAGCTGGTCGCCGAGCACCAGCACCAGGTGGCGAACCGGGCCGGTCATCGCGAAGGCGGTGAATGGCGCGCGGTGGTTCGACAGCGATCGGAGCAGTACTTCACCTCGTCCCAATTCCTGGCCCAGGCGCGACGCCAGGTCATCGGACGCAGACAACCGAGACAGGTTTTCTGCGGTAAGGCCGCCTTGTTGCCGCGGAACGCCGGCGCCGATCCCATCAGGCGCCGCCGTGCCGCCAACGCTCGATCTGTGGGTGGATGTCCTGCAGCGATGCGAATGCCATGACGCCTTCGACCGGTCGCCGGTGCAGCACCGGCGCCGATCCGCCGACCCATAACTCGAGGGCCGGCGGCAGCTTGCTGCGCAATTCGGTCAGGCCATCAACCACCTGGTTCGGGTTCATGCAGCCGGTGAAGCCAAGCGCCACGATGTCACAGCGATATGCGGAGGCGGCCAGCGTGATGTCCCAAACGGGCGTCTGAACGCCCAGAGAGAGCACGCGCGCGCCATCGAGCGCGAACAAGGTTTCGGCGAGCAGAAGCCCCAGTCCATGCGGCTCGCCAGGCAAGGTCGTCAGCAGCACCCGCGGCCGGTCGAGTGCGGCGGGTTCGGGAATGCCGGCCAGCGCCTGCCGCAACACGCCTTGCAAGCATTCAATGTAGGCGTGCTCTTCGAAAATCTCGAGCTGACCGCGCATCCAGGCATCGCCCACCAGCGTGTTCAGCGGTAGGACGACATCGAGGACGAACCGTGACAACCCAAGACGCATCTGCGCCTGAAGCAACAGGCGACGCAGCGCATCCACATCATGCGAGCGCATCATTGCCAGGTAAGACTTCAGGTCAGGCGCCGCCAGATCGTTCCCGGAGCGCCGAGGGGCGTCAACGGTGTTCTCGCTGAGTTCGACCAATGCCTCGAGCGGCATCGGCACCAAGCGACCAGGGCGGTGTCCGCCGTCGATCAAGCGCTTGACAATACGCAGCTTCTCGACCTGTTCCAGAGGGTAGGCGCGCTCGCCATGCGCGTCGCGCTCAGGCTGCGGAAAGCCGTAGCGGCGCTCCCAGACCCGCAGGGTGTCTTTGGTCAGGCCGGTGTCGCGCTCGACAGCTGCGATGGCCAGCGTCAAAGACTTCAGACCTCGTGTGGAATCACTCATGGCGCATCGGAATCTCGGGCCCCACAATATACTTCTATGACAAGCGTTTGACTAGGACAGTATATGGACGATTCAATTTTTCGAGCACCGATGACCCGACTGAAATCGATGGTTGCGACAGTGATGTTGCTGGCCTGCGCGACGGGCGCACACGCTACGAGTTGCTCCGCCTTGCTGGACCGAAGCATGCCGCGATTGCAGGATGAAAAATCGCAGAACCTGTGCCAGTACAGCGGCAAGGTCGTGGTTGTCGTCAACACCGCCAGCTACTGCGGATTCACATCGCAGTACAAAGGCCTGGAAGACCTGTACGCCCGGTACCGAGACCGCGGCTTGGTGGTGTTGGGCTTTCCTTCCAATGATTTCGGCAGTCAGGAGCCTGGCAGCAACCAGGAAATCGCTTCGTTCTGCTCGAGCACCTTCGGTGTCAAGTTTCCGATGTTCACTAAAACTCGCGTCTCGTCGAGCGCAGGGGCCGATGTCAACCCGCTCTATGCCGATCTGCGCAAGGCGACTGGATCGGCGCCGCGCTGGAATTTCCACAAATACGTGATTTCCAGAGACGGCACGACGGTTGAAAGCTACAGCGCGCTGACCGCGCCAGACGACAAATCCTTCATCCAGAACCTGGAGAAGCTGCTGGCCAAACCATGAAACGACCAGCAAAGTCAAGGCGTTACCGTTCAGTTATATTTTAGACAGCATGGTCCATCACACCGAAACGCCCGTGGCTGCACGCGAACATGGCCGCTTCTCGCAGCAAAGGCTGAAGTTTTCAAAGATTTCCCCAAAACCAGGGGAACTCCTGTGTCGTTTTATTGACTACAATCGGGCTTCTAGCTTGACATCTTCGATGTTCATCAGGTCTCGTTTTGAAGCGGGGCCAGAGAAACGCAAGTTGGCAAGTGCATTTGCAAACTGTTTCGCGTTGCACAGCCAGTCGGCACAACCGATCGAAATCCGGCGGCGGTTTTCATTCCTCCTCCCTCCGTTATTCGCCCCCGGGCGCTGTGCAGCTTCTTTATTCAAGGCGGTGGAGATGCCTCTTCGGGGCGTTGCCACCGCCTTTGAGTTTGTGCGCGTTGTGGAGCCTTTGGGTGTCTGACAACGTGCGGCGCGTGGCGGTCATCGGGTCTGGCATCTCGGGCTTGTCGGTGGCGCACGCATTGGCCAGCGAGGCGCAGGTCACACTGTTTGAGGCGGGCGCCTATTTCGGCGGGCACACCCACACCGTCGACGTCACGCTGGACGGGCAGACCCATGGCGTAGACACCGGCTTTCTGGTCTTCAACGAGCGCACCTACCCGAAGCTGATCGCACTGTTCGCCGAATTGCAAGTGCCCACGGCGCTGTCGGACATGTCGTTCTCGGTGCAGGTGCCCGACATCGGCCTGGAGTGGAGTGGCAGCGACCTGAACACGGTGTTTGCGCAGCGCCGCAACCTGGTTCGACCGGCCTTCTGGCGGATGTTGCGCGACCTGACGCGCTTCAATCGGCTGGCCACAACACTGGCCGAACGCGGCACGGCCACCGAGCAGCAACAGGCGATTGGGGACTTCCTGTCCGAACACCGCTTCAGCACCGAGTTCCGCGACTGGTACTTCTTGCCGATGATCGGTTGCATCTGGTCGTGCCCAACCGATCAGATGCTCCGGTTCCCGATCGCCACGATGATCCGTTTCTGCCACAACCACGGTCTGATCCAGGTGACGAATCGGCCGCGTTGGTACACGGTGAAGGGCGGTGCGCGCCAGTACGTGGAGAAGCTCCTGCGCCGAGTTCCCGATGCGCGATTGAACACGCCCGTGCGCGGCGTGCGGCGCGCACAGGGCGGCGGCCCGGTCAGCGTTGCCACCGATCACGGCACCGAACTGTTCGACGAGGTCGTGCTCGCCTGCCACAGCGACCAGTCATTGGCGCTGCTCACCGATGCCACGCCGGCCGAACGCGAGGTGCTGGGCGCAATCCGCTACCACCGCAACCGCGCGGTGCTGCACACCGACACGGC
>CANHOE010000323.1 GCA_947462175.1 Burkholderiales bacterium
AGGTGATCAAGCGTGATGCGATCGAGCGCAGCGGCTACACCTCGACGGTCGACCTGGTCAAGAACCTGCCTGCAGTGATGGGCTCGTCGGTCGAGTCGGGCACTGTAGGTTCAGAGACCTACGGCTTCGCTGGCATATCGATCCATGGCATCGGCGAGAGCCGCACGCTGGTGCTGCTCAACGGCAGAAGACTGGCGCGGTTCGGCGGGCAGTTCCTGACCGGCGACCAGAACGCCATCGACATCAACAGCATCCCGATTTCGGCCATTGAGCGCATCGAGGTACTGACCGATGGCGCTTCCGCGCTGTACGGATCGGATGCGATCGGTGGCGTGGTGAACTTCATCACCCGACGTGGCAGCACGCAAGGCACGGCGAGCGTCGCTGTCTCGTTGCCGCGTGCCGGCGCGAGAGAGACCAATCTCAGCGTGACCAAGGGCATCGGAGACTACGACGCCGACGGCTACAACGTGATGCTCTCTGCCAGTGCCGACCGTCGCACCCAGCTGGCCGCCACGTCGCGCAAGTTCGCCCGCAGTGGCGAGATCTTCTTCACCGAAGGCGGTCAGCGCTACCGATTCCTGGCCGCCTCCGCCTTCAGCATCCCGGCCAATGTGCTGGACGCCGACTTCAACTCGATCAACCCTTATCTCGCAACGAACGGCCGCTGCCCGGATCGGCATTTTGTGCTGGGTACGAGCTGCGCCTACGACTTCGTCAGTGACCAGGAGATCTACCCCGATCGGCAGCGGCAGAGTCTGGTCGCCTCGTTCGATCGGCAACTCGATGGCGGCGCGAAGCTGTTTGGTGATCTGGTGTATTCGCGCAGCCGTTCTCGGGGCACACTGTCCTACAACTCCACCGAGTTCACGATCGCCCCGAGCTCGCCGTACTTTGGTCAGGCAGTGGACGCCGGTGGGTACAACAACACCGACCCCGATCAGGGTGATCTGGGCGTGCTGGCCGACTACCGCGTCACCGATCTCGGCCGGCGCGTCACGGACGATCGCGCCGAGGCGATCCACACGGTGCTGGGTGTCGAAGGGCAGATTGGCCGGTGGGATCTGAACCTGGCGTACACGCACTCTCAAAGCATCGTCCGCGGGAGCCTGGACAGCGGCTACGCGCTCAACAGCCGCATGCTCACGGCGCTGAACACGGTGGTCGATCCGTTCGCCTTGCCGGGACAGCAATCTCTGGCTGGTCAGCAGGCATTGGCCGATGCGCGCTACACCGGCTACTGGAACGGCGGCAAATCGACGCTCGACGGCGTCGAGCTGCGTGGTACCACCGAGCTGAAGCCCTTGGCCGGCGGGCCGATGCAATTGGGCACCGGGGCCAGCTTCTTTCGCGAGCGATACAGCTCGCGGCCGAGCGCACTGGCGCAGGGCTTGGGTGGTGAGGTGCGGTTCGGTGACAACACCTCCGAGGTGCCATCCTCTGGCGCGCGCAATGTCATCGGCGTGTTCGCCGAACTGCTGGCGCCGGTGGCGAAGGATGTGGAGCTGACACTGGGACTGCGCCACGATCACTATTCCGATTTCGGCGATACCACCAACGCGAAGCTGTCAGCACGTTGGCAGCCGGCCCCGGGCCTGCTGATTCGTGGTTCTGTCGGCAGTGGCTACAAGGCGCCATCGATCCTGCAGGTGAAGGCCTCGCGCCAGCTGTTCGGTCTCAGCTCGATCTTTGTCGACTGCACGGCGCCTGACCGCAATGGTGTCACGCTCAACGACATCGCTGCCTCGTTCGGCCCCGGTGTGGTGTGCCCCAACGGCAAGCAGGCTGATGTGATCGCCCAGGGCAACCGCAAACTCAAGCCCGAGCGATCAACCCAGGCATCGCTCGGCTTGCGCATCGAGCCAGCACCGTCGTTTTCCTTTGGCGCCGACTACTGGATGGTCGGGCTCTACAACGCGATCGGGCAGATCGATCCGTCGGCCATCGTCGATGACCTGAACGCCAACCGGAGCAGCTTCACGACCGCGATCAATTCGGGCACCGGCGTCAATCAGCTGGCGTTCTTCACGCCCAACCTCAATCAGGGCAAGGCGTTCAAGTCCGGCGTCGACTTCGATGTGGCCGGCCGCGCGAATTTCGCCCGGTTGATTGATGTGACGTCGCAATTGACCGCCACCTACATGCTGCGCGATCAGTACCAGATCGTGGCCGGCGGCCCGTATGCCAGCAGCCTCGGGCGCTTCGGCGACGATGGCACGGTGACCTTTCGCTGGCAGGCCCGCTGGGTCAATACCTTCGAGATCGGCGACACCACCCACACGCTGGCGATGAACTACAAATCGGGCTATCGCGACCCGGATATCGCGGCCAGTGCCTACGTGAATCTGGTCAACGCCGATGGCTCGATCGGCGATCCGGTGAACTCGCTGACGCGCCGGGTGTCTGACCAGGTGACTGTCGATTGGCAGACACGCTGGCGGCTGATGCCGCAGCTCGACCTGAACCTGGGTCTGATCAACGTGTTCGACAAGGATCCGCCGCTGTCGCTGGCGGTCGGTGGGCTGAAGCAGGGCTTTCAGGTGGGCTATGACGATCGCTACTACGATCCACGGGGCCGCACCGTGTATGCAAACCTGAATTACCGTTTCTGAGCCTGAAATTCGCTGATGGATTTTTCGCAAGCTGCCGACGATCCGCGCCGTCATGTGTGGGGATTGGGGATCGTGGTCCTGGTGCACGTGCTGGTGATTTATGCACTGGTCAACGGTCTGGCCCAGAAGGTGATGGAAGTGGTTCGAACGCCGGTGGAAGTCCGGCTGATCGACGAGATCACGCCTGCGCTGCCGCCCCCGTCGCCGCCTCCGCCTGCGGTGGTGGCACCGCCCAGGCGCCAGTTGCCGCCGCCGGTGATCGTGCCGCCGCCCGAGGTGGTGGTTGCCGCACCGCCACAGGTTGCCCCCACCATCACGGCAAGCCCGCCAGCGCCAGCGCCAGCACCACTCGAGGTTTCGCCGGCACCGCCGCCTGCGGCGATCGAGTCGGCCGCTCCCGCCTCGGGTGTGGGTCGGCCGCAGGTGTTGGCCGCCGGCATTGCCTGCACCCGCACCCCACCGCCCGTCGCGCCCACTGTCTCCAGCGAGGTCAGGGGCAGCCTCTTTGTGATCGGCACGCTGAAGGCCGGCCGCGTGGTCCAGGTTGACATCGACCGCAACACGCTCAAGGGCGTGCCCGACCGTCGCACACTGCGCGCCTTCATCAATGCCGTCGAGGTAGCGATGAAGGAAGGCTATGTGTGCAATGGTGACGGC
>CANHOE010000324.1 GCA_947462175.1 Burkholderiales bacterium
ACATCACCGACAACCGCCTCGAGTTGCACGGCCGCACGCTGGAGCCAGAGAGCCTGCGCCCCTGGCTGGCGCAGCTGGCCGCCGACCCGATCCTGCCCGACCAGCCCCTGGCCGCGCTGAAGATTGAGCGCGACACCGGAGCGGCCTCGGTGAACACGGGTGCGCAGGAGCCGTGGGTCTTCACCATGGTCAGCAAAGCCGACACCGGACCGCGCCTCGTGGCCGATGCCTCAGGAGCGGTGCGATGAAGGCAGACTTGAAAAAGCAGCTGGCGCGCATCAATGCGCTGAGCCTGCGCGAACGGGTGATGCTGTTCGCCTCGGTGGCCTTCGTGATGGTGGCGCTGGCCGACACGCTGGTGTGGTCGCCAGCGACGGCGAAGCGCAAGTCGCTGGTGGCCGAACAAGCCACCGCAGCGAAGGAGCTCGATACGCTGCGGCAGCGCCTGGCCGATGCCAGCTCGACTTCTCAGCCGGACTCCCCGCGTGGCCAGATGCTGGCCAGGATCGCGCAAAGCCGCGCCGAGTTGCAGGCCGTGGACAGCCAGATCACCGCCAACCTGGGCGACGGCAAGCGATTGGCCAACCTGCCTGACCTGATGGATCAGGTGTTGCGCCGGCACGAGCGTCTGACGCTGACACACCTGAGGACCACCAACGAACGGCCCACGGACAAGAGCACCGAGACCGCATTGCGCTGGCAGGCAGTGGATCTGGGCGTCAGCGGCGGCTACCTCGATCTCGTGCAGTACCTGGCCGATCTGGAACACGCCCTGCCCGAACTGCGCTGGGGCCCGATGGAAATCAACAGCAAGCAGATGCCGCCGGAACTCGCCGTGCGCCTGTTCCTTGCCGGAGACGCGCGATGACAAAACGCAGCAGGACCCACCTGCCCGCTCCGGCCTGGGCTCTGGCATTGGCCATGTCCACCATGGCGCTGCCCGCGTCCGCGCAGAACGCTACTGCGCTGCGCGATCCGATGGTGCCGCCGCTGGCGATCGCCCGACCCGCCACGAGCCCAGGCTCGGTCGAGGTCGCACCAGAGCCCCCACCCACGCCGCAGCAACTGCTGACGGTCGATGGTCGGCGCTATGTGGTCGACGGACGCCGCCGGCTCGGTGTGGGCGACGCACTGGGCGGCACGCGCATCGAGCGGATCACCGATTCGGCGGTCTGGGTCCGCGAGGGCAACACCGTCACCCGATTGCCTTTCTACGGCGGCGTGGTCAAGCACAACGTGAGCAGCCTGCCGGCGTCCGCGCCCGCGGCACGCAGCCGCCCCAAGACACCCACTCTCCACCCTTCGACACGAAGCGAGTCGCCATGAACGCCATCCAAGCTCCTCACGCTGCAGCAGCCACGCAACGCGTTGCCCAGCTGTTGCTGACCCTGGGGGTCATCGCTGCGATGCCAGGCTGCGGTCTGCAGCCCGTCAGCAGAAGCCCGAACGCGCGGGAAAGTGTGCAGGCCGAGTTGCAGGCCAGTCGCACCGCCCCCGCCGCCACCGCACCCAGCCCTGCGGCCGCAGCGGCATTGCCAGAGGCCCCACCGGCAGCACCGCGGCCTGATGCCATACCCGAGCCTCGCTTCGATCTCAGCGTCAGCGGCGCGGCGGCGCGCGACGTCTTCCTGTCGATGGTGACCGACACCCGCTACAGCATGCTGATGCACCCCGAGGTCACCGGCACGCTGTCGGTGACCCTGCGCGGCGTGACGGTGCGCGAGGCACTGGAATCGATCCGCGATGTGTACGGTTACGAGTTCAAGATCGAAGGGCGCCGCATCACCGTCTTCCCGGCGACGATGCAGACACGCATCTTCATGGTCAACTATCTGCAGGCCAAGCGCCAAGGCCGCAGCGACACGCGAGTCAGTTCAGGCGCAGCCCCCTCGAACAACCCCAGCCAGTCGGGTTCGGCTCAGACCCCGTCGACGACCGGAGGTGAGACGCTGGACAGCAGCCAGGTCTCGACGACCTCCAGCTCCGACATCTGGGGCGAGACCTCCGAGGCGCTGCGCAGCATCGTCGGCACCGGCAACGGACGCAATGTGATCACCAGCCCGCAATCAGGAACCATCGCCGTGCGCGGCATGCCCGAGGAACTGCGGCAGGTGGAGAACTACCTGCGCGCTTCACGGCTGGCGCTCGAGCGCCAGGTCATGCTGGAGGCGAAGATCGTCGAGGTTGAGTTGCGCGAGGGCTACCAGAGCGGCATCGACTGGTCGCTGCTGCGCCGTACCCGCACCATCGGCCAGACCAGCGGTGGCAGCAGCAATGCGCTGGTGTCGAACACGAACGGATTGCCAACGCTGCCTTCAGTGGTGTCGTCACTGCTGATCGACAGCGTCTCGGTGCCCACCGCGGGCTCGGGCACGCTGGGCCTGGCCATCGCGAGCAACGGCTTCCAGGCTGTTCTGGGCTTCCTGGAAACGCACGGCGATGTGCAGATCCTGTCGAGCCCGCGGGTGGCCACGCTGAACAACCAGAAGGCCGTTCTGAAGGTCGGCACCGATGAGTATTTCGTCACCAATGTGTCGGGCGGCTCGATCAACTCCGGCAACTCGAACAACAACAACGGCACGACGACGCTGCCCTCGCTGACGCTGACGCCGTTCTTCTCGGGCATCGCGCTCGACGTGACACCGCAGATTGACGACGCCAACACCATCACCTTGCATGTCCACCCGTCGGTGACGGCCGTCACCGAGGTCACCAAGCGCATCGACCTGGGAGCGATCGGCAGCTACAAGCTGCCGCTGGCTTCGAGCAGCGTCAACGAAACAGACACGGTGGTGCGCGTGACCGACGGCAACATCGTCGCCATCGGCGGGCTGATGCAGGTGGAAGCGGTGGGTCAGAACTCCGGCCTGCCGGGCAGTTCGAGCAACCGGGTGACGCAAACGCTGTTCGGCAACAACAGCAGCAGCAGCCGCAAGAAGGAACTGGTGGTGCTGATCAAGCCGACCATCATCCGCAATGCCGATGACTGGCAAGAAGCCAACCATCAGGCGGCCAGCACGTTCGACGAAACGCCAGGCACGCCGCGCCGGGTCATCACGGTGACGAGTCAGGGCCCCGTCGCTGCTGCGCCTGCGCCAGCAGCCGCAGCCACGGCGCCAACGGTCATCACCCCGCCGGCCGCGACCGTCGCTGCGGTCATCAAGTAGCCCGACTGCGGCTCTGATCAGGTCGGAGCCACCGGAGGAGCCGGGTCGCTGCGCGTGCCGGCATCGACCTGCATAAAGTCCGCCAG
>CANHOE010000325.1 GCA_947462175.1 Burkholderiales bacterium
CCCTAGATCGACATCTTTGCCCGAACGCCCTCGGCTTCCATGTTCTTGCCGCGCCCGCGCTGGATGATCTCGCCTCGCTCCATCACCAGATACTGATCCGCCAGCTCGGCGGCGAAGTCGTAGAACTGCTCGACCAGCACGATGGCCATTTGCTGCCCCGAGGTCATGCCGCGATCGGCCAGCATGCGGATCACCCGGCCGATGTCCTTGATGACGCTGGGCTGGATGCCTTCGGTCGGCTCGTCGAGGATCAGCAGCTTCGGCCCCGCGGCCAAGGCCCGTGCGATCGCCAATTGCTGCTGCTGACCGCCTGAGAGGTCGCCGCCGCGGCGGTTGATCATTTGCTTCAACACCGGGAACAGCTCGAAGATCTGCGATGGAATCGGCGTACTGCCACTCTTGTAGGCCAGGCCCATGCGCAGGTTCTCTTCCACCGTCAGCCGCCCGAAGATCTCGCGGCCTTGCGGCACATAACCCACGCCCTTGCGCACCCGGTCATACGGCGTGTCGCGGGTGATCGCAGCACCATCGAGCGTGATGCTGCCGGTCTTGACTGGCACCACCCCCATCAGGCTTTTCAGCAGCGTGGTCTTGCCCACGCCATTGCGGCCCAGGATCACCGTGACCTCACCAAGCTTCGCTTCAAACTCAACGTTGCGCAGGATGTGCGAGCCACCGTAATACTGATTGACGCCTTCGACCTTCAGCATGGCAGTGATCCTCTGGCTGGCATGCATAGGACCGCGCGCACCAAGGGCATCGGGTGACAGCCTCCGCTCATGTCCCCCGGTACTGGCTTCGCCAGCCCCTCCTCCTTTACTTCGCTGCGCCTGTCACCCGACACCCTTGGCAGGGAGGCATCATGGCTCTTCGGGTCTTCGAATGGGAACCGTGTCGCCCAGAGCGCTGGGGTGGGGTGGCGTGTGGAGTGAAGTGAAGGAGCAGGGCCGGATGGGCTCGCGAAAAACGCGTGGGTCGACAACCGGCCCGGGGGAGCGAGCCTGGACGCAAAAAGTCCTGAGGACTGTTTATGCCTGGCGAGCGCCCGGGGCTCTGTCCCCGGGCATGAACGGAACACGGTGCCCCACCGCAGTGCTCCCGCGCCAACGCCAAAACAGCTAGCGCCCAAGGTAAACCTCCACGACCTTCTCGTTCGCCTGCACCTCGCTCAGAAGCCCCTCGGCCAGCACGCTGCCTTCATGCAGCACGGTGACCTTCTTGCCGTTCTTGCCGTTTTGCGTCAGCTCTCCGATGAACTTCATGTCGTGCTCGACGACGACCAGGGAATGGTTGCCTTCCAGAGACAGGAACAGCTCGGCCGTGCGCTCGGTCTCCTCGTCGGTCATGCCGGCGACGGGTTCGTCGAGCAGCAGCAGCTTCGGGTCCTGCATCAGCAGCATGCCGATCTCCAGCCACTGCTTCTGGCCGTGGCTCAGCAGCCCGGCATTGCGTTGTGCGCTGTCCTTCAGGTGGATCAGTGTCAGCATCTCGGCGATGCGGTCGAGCTGCTCGCCGCTGAGACGGAAGAACATCGACGCGCGCACGCCGCGGTCAGCACGCAGCGCCAGCTCCAGGTTTTCGAACACGCTGAGCTGTTCGAAGACGGTGGGCTTCTGGAACTTGCGGCCGATGCCGATCGACGCGATTTCGTTCTCGCGCAGGCGCAGCAGATCGATCGTCGAGCCGAAGTAGGCATGGCCCAGGTCGGGCCGTGTCTTGCCGGTGATCACGTCCATCATCGTCGTCTTGCCGGCGCCGTTCGGGCCGATGATGCAGCGCAGTTCGCCGGCGCTGATGCTCAAGGAGAGCGCATTCAAGGCCTTGAAACCGTCGAAGCTGACGGTGATGTCATCGAGGTACAGGATGGCGCCATGCGAAACATCCAGCGTGCCCGGTTCGTGCAAGCGACCGTAGCTGGCCTGGCGACCCCCAGAGCCGCTTTCGACAAGAGACTTTTCTTCACGGGCACGGCGGATCTGGGCGCCGGCCTTCATCAGCTCGGGCGTCATGACGGGTCGTCCTTCTTGCGGCGAAACAGGCCCACGATGCCGTTTGGCAGGAACAGCGTCACCGCGATGAAGAGGGCACCGAGGAAGTACAGCCAGAACTCCGGGAACACCTGCGTGAACCAGCTCTTGGCACCGTTGACGAAGAACGCGCCGATGATCGGCCCGATCAGGGTGCCACGCCCGCCCACCGCGGCCCAGATCGCGATCTCGATGCCCGCCGCAGGAGACATTTCACTCGGGTTGATGATGCCGACCTGCGGCACATACAGCGCGCCGGCGATGCCGCACATCACCGCTGAGATCACCCAGATCGACAACTTGTACTTGAGCGGGTCGTAGCCGGTGAACATCACGCGCGTCTCCGCGTCGCGTATCGCCTGCAGCACGCGGCCGAACTTGCTGGTGACCAGCCAGCGGGCGAACAGGAAGAAGCCGATCAGCGTCAGTCCCGTCAACACGAACAGCGTCATCCGCATGCCCGGTGTGGCGAGCGGCATGTCGAGGATGCGCTTGAAATCGGTGAATCCGTTGTTGCCACCGAAGCCGGTTTCGTTGCGGAAGAACAGCAGCATCGCGGCGAAGGTGACCGCCTGCGTGATGATCGAGAAGTACACGCCCTTGATGCGCGAGCGGAACGCGAAAAAGCCGAACACGAAGGCGAGCAGCCCCGGCACAAGCACCACCAGCAGCATCTGCGCGACGAACGAATCGCTGAGCGACCAGTGCCAGGGCAGTGTCTTCCAGTCGAGGAAGACCATGAAGTCCGGCAGGTCCGACTGGTAGTTGCCGTCGCGGCCGATCTGCCGCATCAGGTACATGCCCATCGCATAGCCACCGAGCGCGAAGAACATGCCGTGGCCCAACGACAGGATGCCGGTGTAGCCCCAGATCAAATCCATCGCCAGCGCGCAGATGGCGTAGCACATGATCTTCGCGATCAGCGACACCGCGTAGTCGCTGAGGTGGAACGGGCTGCTCTCCGGGATCAGCAGGTTCATCACCGGCACACCCACCGAGACGATCACCACGAAGCCGAGCAGAACGCTCCACATCTGGCCAGTGAGCAGGCCGCCGCGCGGTGGTGCGATCGAGAGCGAGGAAGGCATGACGGCGCTCATGCTTCAGCACTCCGGCCCTTCATCGCGAAGATGCCCTGCGGCCGCTTCTGGATGAAGATGACGATGAACACCAGCACCATGATCTTGGCCAGCACCGCGCCCTGC
>CANHOE010000326.1 GCA_947462175.1 Burkholderiales bacterium
ATCGGGGCGCCGGGCGGCGCAGGAACCGCCGACGCCCGGCGCCTGTCGGGCATCAGAGCAGCTTCTTCAACAGCTTGCCCATCTCGGACGGGTTGCGCGTCACGGTGAAGCCGCTGGCCTCCATCACCGCAAGCTTCGCATCGGCCGTGTCAGCACCGCCCGAAATCAGCGCACCGGCATGGCCCATGCGCTTGCCTGCCGGGGCCGTCACGCCCGCGATGAATCCGACGATCGGCTTCTTCATGTTGGCCTTGCACCAGACAGCGGCTTCGGCTTCGTCGGGGCCACCGATCTCGCCGATCATGATCACCGCATCGGTGTCCGGATCGTCGTTGAACAACCGCATGATGTCGATGTGCTTGAGGCCGTTGATCGGGTCACCGCCGATGCCCACCGCGCTGGACTGGCCGAGACCGATCTCGGTGAGCTGCGCCACCGCTTCATAGGTCAGCGTGCCGGAGCGGCTGACCACGCCGATGCGGCCCTTGCGGTGGATGTGGCCCGGCATGATGCCGATCTTGATTTCTTCGGGCGTGATCAGGCCGGGGCAGTTGGGGCCCAGCAGCAGCGTCTTCTTGCCGCCCTTGGCTTCCTTCTGGATCATCTTGTTGCGCACTTCCAGCATGTCGCGCACCGGAATACCTTCGGTGATGCAGATGGCCAGATCGAGATCGGCCTCGACAGCTTCCCAGATGGCGGCTGCAGCGCCCGCGGGCGGTACGTAGATCACGCTGACGGTGGCGCCGGTGTTCTTGGCAGCGTCCTTGACGCTGGCGTAAATCGGGATGCCCTCGAAGTCTTCGCCGGCCTTTTTCGGGTTGACGCCGGCGACGAAGCAGTTCTTGCCGTTGGCGTAGTCGCGGCACATGCGGGTGTGGAACTGGCCCGTCTTGCCGGTGATGCCCTGCGTGATGACCTTGGTGTCTTTGTTGATCAGGATGCTCATGTGTGTGTCCTTGGTCTCGGGGCGCTTACTTCAACGCGGCCATCACGGCCTGGGCGGCATCGGCCATGGAATCGGCGCTGATGATCGGGAGGCCCGAGTCCTTCAGCATCTTCTTGCCGATGTCTTCGTTGGTGCCCTTCATCCGCACGACCAGCGGCACATTGAGGTTGACGGCCTTGCAGGCGGCGATCACGCCCTCGGCGATGGTGTCGCAACGCATGATGCCGCCGAAGATGTTGACCAGGATGGCCTTGACCTTCGGGTTGCCCAACATGATCTTGAAGGCTTCGGTCACCTTCTCGGCGGTGGCTCCACCGCCTACATCGAGGAAGTTGGCCGGCTCGGCGCCGAACAGCTTGATGGTGTCCATGGTCGCCATGGCGAGGCCGGCGCCATTGACCAGGCAGCCGATGTTGCCGTCGAGCTGGATGTAGGCGAGGTCGAACTTGCTGGCCTCGATCTCGGCCGGGTCTTCTTCATCGAGGTCGCGGTAGGCGACGATCTCCGGATGGCGGAACAGCGCGTTGCTGTCGAAGTTGAACTTCGCGTCCAGCGCGATCAGGTTGCCCTTGCTGTCGCAGTTCAGTGGGTTGATCTCGACCAGCGAGGCGTCCGTTTCCATGTAGCAGCGGTAAAGGTTCTGGAACAGCGTCACGGCCTGGGCGTGCGAGCCCTCGGCCAGGCCGACGGCGATGGCCACCTTCCTGGCTTGCGCGTCGGTCATGCCCACCAGAGGATCGATCAGTTCAGTAACGATCTTCTCGGGGGTGTCGTGCGCGACCTGCTCGATGTCCATGCCGCCCTCGCTCGACGCGATCATCGCGACCTTCTGCGACGCGCGGTCGGTCACGAGCGACACGTAAAGCTCTTTCTTGATGTCCGCGCCATCCTCGATGTACAGGCGGCGCACCTTCTGGCCTTCAGGGCCGGTCTGGTGGGTCTTCAATTGCATGCCGAGGATCTCGCCCGACAGCTTCTTCACCTCGTCGAGCGAGCGGGCGAGCTTCACGCCACCCCCCTTGCCACGGCCACCCGCATGAATCTGCGCCTTCACGACCCACACCGGGCCGCCCAGCTTTTGTGCGGCTTCGAGCGCCTCGTGGACGCTGAAAGCCGGATAGCCCTTTGGCACCGGGATGCCATAACGGCTCAGCAATTCTTTGCCTTGGTATTCATGGATTTTCATTCGGGGACTTTCTGACTGGGAAGAAATCAGCTGAAATTATCGGCGCAAGCGAGGGATATCCCGATATCAGCCCGAGCTGGCGCTCCAAACGGGCGATCCGAGCATTTTCGGGGACTTACCTGACAACTACCTGTAGGGGAAGCTTGCACGGAGTGGTTCCGAGAGTGTGGGGTGACCAGCTCCGCTCGTGTCCCCCGGGCCGGTTCTCAGCTCATGGGCTTCGAGACGATTCGATCAGGCCCGGGGGACACGATCGCAACACAGCGACCCGCCGCAGCGCTCACAAGCCGAGCTCAGTTCAATGGGCATGTTTGACCGCGCGCTGGCGTCAATCGTCGTCGTGATCGGCAGTTCCACGCAAAACCTGCCAGACCACCTCGGCCGAAAAACCCCGCCCAGCCAGAAATCGGGCCTGTTTCGCGCGGTCGGCCGGCGTGGCGGGCGGCGAGCCGAACTTGCGCTGATGAACTTCGCGGGCGCGGGTCTTTTCGCTGTCGCGCAACTCGCTGGCGATCGCCGGGGAGAGTTCGACGCCGTGCTGTGACAGCTCCTGATGGATCCGCAGGTTGCCGAAGCGCGATGCACGCGCATGAACTCGGCTTTCGACGAAACGTTCGTCGCTCAGGTAGCGGTGGGCTTGCAGCCAATCGAGCACGGACTCGACCTCGGCGTGCCCATCCGCCAGGAGGCCTTGTGCGCCCGCGTCGTCGCGGCGGGCGTCTTCACGCAAGCACCGCAGCAGCTTGCGGTGCAGCTCAAGGCGGCTGTGCTCGCGTTGCGCGAGCCATTGAAGCGCTCGGCCCTTCAACGACAGCTGTGGACTCATCGTGGCCGGCGCGCGGTCGCCAAGCAACGGGGAGTTACTTCAACGCGGGTCACGCCTTGGCGGGGCGTTCCTTGGCAGCCTTCGGCGCCTCGCTGCCATCGAGAGGCGGCAAGGAGGGGATGCCGACGGCTTCGCGCACCAGATTCTCGATCTCGAAGGCCAGCGCCGGGTTCTCGCGCAGGAATTCGCGGGCGTTGTCCTTGCCCTGGCCGATCTTTTCACCCTTGTAGGCGTACCAGGCGCCACTCTTTTCGAGCACCTTGG
>CANHOE010000327.1 GCA_947462175.1 Burkholderiales bacterium
ATGGTTGAAGGCGTGAACATCCTGGCCAATGCGGTCAAGGTGACGCTCGGCCCCAAGGGTCGCAACGTGGTGCTCGAGCGCTCCTTCGGCGCCCCCACCGTGACCAAGGACGGTGTGTCCGTGGCCAAGGAAATCGAGCTGAAGGACAAGCTTCAGAACATGGGCGCGCAGATGGTCAAGGAAGTCGCTTCCAAGACCAGCGACATCGCCGGTGACGGCACCACCACCGCCACCGTGCTGGCCCAAGCCATCGTGCGCGAAGGCATGAAGTACGTGGCCGCCGGCATGAACCCGATGGACCTGAAGCGCGGCATCGACAAGGCCGTGACGGCCTTGGTAGAGCAGCTCAAGGCGCAGTCGAAGCCCACCACCACGAGCAAGGAAATCGCTCAGGTCGGCACCATCTCGGCCAACAGTGACCACGAAGTCGGCAACATCATCGCCGAAGCCATGGACAAGGTCGGCAAGGAAGGCGTCATCACCGTTGAAGACGGCAAGAGCCTGAACAGCGAGCTCGACGTGGTCGAAGGCATGCAGTTCGACCGCGGCTACCTGTCGCCCTACTTCATCAACAACCCGGAAAAGCAGTCGGCCATCCTGGACAACCCGTTTGTCCTGCTGTTCGACAAGAAGATCAGCAACATCCGTGACCTGCTGCCGACGCTGGAAGCCGTTGCCAAGGCCGGCCGTCCTCTGCTGATCATTGCCGAGGACGTCGAAGGCGAGGCTCTGGCCACGCTCGTCGTCAACACCATCCGCGGCATCCTGAAGGTCGTCGCCGTCAAGGCTCCGGGCTTCGGTGATCGTCGCAAGGCCATGCTCGAAGACATCGCCATTCTGACCGGCGGCAAGGTCATCGCCGAAGAAGTCGGCCTGACGCTCGAGAAGGTCACGCTGGCCGATCTGGGCCAAGCCAAGCGCGTGGAAGTGGGCAAGGAAAACACCACCATCATCGATGGCGCCGGTGCTGCTGCTGACATCGAGGCACGCGTGAAGCAAGTGCGAGTCCAGATCGAAGAAGCCACCTCCGACTATGACCGCGAGAAGCTGCAAGAGCGCGTGGCCAAGCTGGCGGGCGGCGTCGCCGTCATCAAGGTCGGTGCTGCTACCGAAGTCGAGATGAAGGAAAAGAAGGCCCGCGTCGAAGACGCGCTTCACGCAACCCGTGCGGCCGTTGAAGAAGGCATCGTGGCCGGTGGCGGCGTCGCGCTGCTTCGCGCCAAGCAAATGGCTGGCGACATCAAGGGCGACAACCCTGATCAAGACGCCGGCATCAAACTGGTGCTCAAGGCCATCGAATCGCCACTGCGCGAAATCGTCTACAACGCCGGCGGCGAAGCCAGCGTGGTGGTGAACGCGGTGTTGGCCGGCAAGGGCAACTACGGCTTCAACGCCGCAAACGACACCTACGGCGACATGATCGAGATGGGCATTCTCGACCCGACCAAGGTGACCCGCACCGCGCTGCAAAACGCGGCCTCGGTGGCCTCGCTGATGCTGACGACCGAAGCCATGGTCGCAGAAGCACCGAAGGACGAGGCGGGCGCTGGCGGCGCCGGCATGGGTGGCGGCGGCATGGGTGGAATGGGTGGCATGGGCGGCATGGACATGTAAATGCGCCATGGCTTCAGGCCCACCGGGCTTGAGACCTGCATTCGCTCCTGAAAAAGGGCTGCTTCGGCAGCCCTTTTTCATGGTCACGGGACGCACTGGCGTGGTCTGCATCGACGAATCGACCAGATAATGCCTGCGAAAAGCAACAGCTCACCACCATGCCGGTTTCCCCGTTGATGTTGCGATTCGTCGAGGACGAGTTGTCTCGAGCTCATGCGCTTGCGCAGCGTGCGGTCGCCGCAACCCTGGCGCAGTTGCAGCAACCTTCGAAGTCGAGCACGGCTTCCACTATCGCCGATCGCCAAGCGCACCAGGAGGCCGTCGAGGCCCTGCTGCGCGGTTCAAAACTGTTCGGACAGGCCTTCGTCGACAGCCTCCACACGCTGGTGATGGCCGATGTGCAGGGCTTCGAGAACCCAGCCGCCAGCGGCACCTCGACCATCGCCGGTGGTCTGCAGTTGATGGATGAGACTCGGGTCGAGGCAGACATTGAAATCTCGCGGGCGGCCCAGTTGATCGACAGCGCTGCCGAATGGGAATTGCGTGAACTGCAGACCTTCACATCGACGCTGATCGGCCAGTCCCATGTCAGCGCCGAGTCCAATCCGCTGCGGCCCTCGGCCTACGCGCAAGCGCTGTGGGACGCCTGCTGCGTGATCAGCCCGGCGTATTCGCAACGAAGCCTGTTGCTGCGCACGGCCGCGGTCGTGATGGCCGGTCAGCTCAAGATGTCCTGGGCAGCCGCTTGCACCCGACTTGAATCGCAAGGGGTCACGCCAAGCATCTACCGCACGATGGTGCTGGCCACGGGCGGTCCTTCCGCGGCGCCGGCGCCAGCGGCCGTCACACCAAAGGTCTTTGAACAGGCGCTGCAACAGATCAGCGTCTTGCTGCAAGGCCGCTCGACCAACGCAGCACAAGCGCCCACATCACGCGCGACACACATCTCGCCAGCGCCGGGGGCGCCACGCTTTGCGCTGCTGCAGAGCGCCGACACACCGGATGGCGTAGATCCGCACGTGGTTGAATTGCTGTCACGGATCTTCGAGGCGGTGCTGTCGGATGACCAGTTGCCGCCCGACCTGCGCGGCGTCATGGCGCACCTGCAGACATCAGTGCTGCGCGTTTGCTTGGTCGATCGCACCTTGCTCGACAGCCACCAGCATCCGGTGTGGATGTTGATGAACCGAATCGCACAGGCAGCGCAGGTCTGGCCGCAACCGGGCGACCCCCGCAGCGCACGCTTGGGCACGTTCTGCGAGTCACTCGCCAGCGACATCGCTGCAGCACCGCAGCAGGCGGCCTCGGTCTTTACGAGGGGCTTGGTGCGTCTGGAGGCACATCAGAGTCAAGAGCTTCGAGAACAACAGGAGTGCGCGGAAAACCGCATCGCCGCGCTGGCTGCCACCGAACGGCGCGAAGCACTCGAGCGCGAGTTGTCGCAGCAACTGGCAGAACAGGCTCAGGCCATACGAACCACCCCTCGCCTTCGCGAGTTTCTGAGCCGGGACTGGGCACGGGTGCTGACAGAGTCGATGCTTCGCTACGGCGACAAGGACGAACGCACGGCCAGTGCACTGAAGACGGTCGATGA
>CANHOE010000328.1 GCA_947462175.1 Burkholderiales bacterium
GTGAGGAATATTGGGCCTGTGCTGCGAATCACAAGGCCTGAAGCACGCCTTTCAGCGATACCTTTTTTGCCGAAGGCATGTTGCATCGAGATTGGAGATGACGCCTTACAGCACCCGAATTTCGGTGCCCGGACAGGGCGAATTGACACCGGCATTGCTCGCGCAGCAAAATGGTTCGGTTTCTATTTCACTGGAGTTGCAGCATGATCACAGGCACGGTGAAGTGGTTCAACGACGCCAAGGGCTTTGGCTTCATTGAACCCGAAGGCGGCGGAGACGACGTTTTCGCCCATTTTTCGGCCATCCAAATGGAAGGCTTCAGAACATTGAAGCAAGGCAGCAAGGTCAACTACGAGTTGATCCAAGGCCCAAAGGGCCAACTGGCGCAGAGGATCTTTCCATTGGATGCTGCGGTTAAGCGCGTCGAAGATCAGCCGTCACAGTCGCAGCCCGTGACGACTTGAGCGCCCAAGCGCGTCCGCGCTTCACACGCCCCGCCCCAAACCCGCCATCAGGCGGGTTTTTTGCGCTTGTGGAGCCGGGCTCGCAGTAGTTTCAATGGTGATGCCGATCACGAGGCCCGCCGCCTGACACAGGACGACGCGTCAGGCCAGCTCGTACGGCCAGGCTGCCGCCTGGTCCCGGCCTGGGATCAAGGCTTGCGGGTCTGGGCGTCGTGCTTCTGCCGGTGCGCCAGCGGATGGAGGTGGTCATGTGGGCCTGTGCCGATGCGGCGGCGCCTGACATCGCCCATGCCCTGGACATCGACCCGAACGCCGCCCATCAACTGCTGCATCGTGCCAAGCACGCGTTGCGGATGCGGCTCGAAGGCGCCTCCCGATGAATGACCGCGCTGCCCCCGATCCGCATGCCGCTGACCAGGCCCTGCGTATGCAACTGCGCGCTCTGAAGCCGTCAGCCGACGAGGCCAATGGCTGGGTGATCAGGTGCTCAAGCAACAGCGTGAACTGCGAGGCTCGATGGGTGCGACGGCAAAAATCGGCCCTTCAGGTCCAGCGATACGGCTCGGCGGGCACCCGGCCCGGCGTTGGGCTCGGGTTGTCTTGACGACCGGCCTGCTGCTCGGCGCCGTCATCGCCACGGTCTTGTGGCTGCAGCGTCCCGATCCGGCTCTCGATGAATCGATGCAGGCCGGCGTTCTGTCGCAAATGGCCATCGGGAGCTGTAAGTGGCGGTCTCGCTGAAGCTGGATCAGTGCCCTGATGCAACCTGGCTCACGCTTCGACAACCGCCGGCGACAACGTCATGGCGGGCACGCCCTCCCCGCCACGTGCCACCGCATTGAAGAGCGCCTCAACCTGCCCGATCACCGTGTCCCAGCCCAAACACTCGGCGGTCTGTCGTGCGGCTGTACCCATGCGCCGCGCGTGTTGAGGGTCGGCCACCAAGCGCTCGGCCAGCGTAATGAAGTCTTGGGCCACGCCAAAGGTAGCCAACAGGCCGTTGTCACCGGGCTTGATCAGCTGCGCCGCGGCTGCGTAGTCGTAGGCCAGCACCGGCAGGCCGCTGGCCATGGCCTCCGGCGTCACGTTGCCGAAGGTTTCGGTCAGACTGGGAAACACAAACGCATCAGCGGAGGCGTAATGCACGGGAAGGTCGTCGCCGGTGCGTGACCCGACAAGAACGGCCCCGGGACAGGCTGACTGCAAGGCTTGCCGCGCCGGACCGTCGCCGACAAGCACCAGCCGCGTGCGTGGCTGGATGCGGCGCATGGCCTGGTAAGCCGAAACCAGATCGGTCAGGTTTTTCTCCGGGGCCAGCCGACCGACGCACATAACCACGGTGTCGTCGTCGCCCACCCCCCACTGACGTCGCAGCTCAGTACTGCGCTTGGCCGGATGAAAGCGCACGGTATCGACGCCACGCGCGACCACACTCAGATCGCGAAACCCTTGTTCGGCCAGTTCGCGGCGCAACGATTCGGTGGGCACCATCGTGCACGCGGTACGGCTGTGGAAGTACCGCAGGTAGGCAAGCACAGGCCGCTTCAGCAGGCTGATGCCGTAGTGCTGCGCATAGGCGTGAAAGTTGGTGCGAAAGTCAGACGATACCGGCACGCCAAGGCGCCGTGCGGCCCGCAACGCGGACCAGCCCAGCGGACCTTCGGTCGCGATGTGCACGAGGTCGGGCCGATTTGCAGACCACAAATCGAACAACTCTGCAGTCTGAGGCCAGCCCATCTTCAGGTCCGGGTAACGCGGAACCGGCAAGCCACGCATCAGGACCTCTTCATACGCGGTGGCACGAACGGCCGTGTCACCAACGTGTTGTCGCAAGCGCACCAATTGCACCTGGTGCTGGCGACTGCGCATGCCCTCGACGACGCGGGCCACCGTCATAGAGACGCCATTGACTTCCGGTGGGTAGGTTTCGGTGACGAACGCGATGCGCAGGGGCTGATCGTTCACGCGGGATTCGCGTGTGTTCGTCGCTGTCGAGCTCATGGGCAACCTCAGATGGTTATCACCCGATGTTGCTCATCGATTGCAACAGTTCGATGACGCAGCGTGACAGATTGCAGATCCGAACCCAGATGTTTGTGAAGCACAACACTGCCACGCCGTGCCCACCGTCACGAGCTTTTCACGGGAGCAAGTCACATTGCCGACTCGCAGCCATCGCCAATTCGGCACCCGCTGCGATCCGGTCCACAACAGGAGCCCGCGTGAACGACTTCTTTCGCACCCTCGAGGTCCAACGGTGGGACGACCACCGCTATTACCACCACAGCCGCATCAATCAGTCGCTGCACTTGTTGAGCGCCGTCAGCTTCGTCTTCGCCTATGCGCTGCTGTTCGTCGATCCGGCCGTGGCGGCACTGCTCGCATGGCTGGTATCGATGACCAGTCGCCAGGCCGGCCACTTCTTCTTCGAACCGAAGACCTATGACCATGTGAACCAGGCCACGCACGAGCACAAGGAAGACATCAAGGTCGGCTACAACCTGCGCCGCAAGATCGTGCTGATGGCCGTATGGGCCGCATCGCCAGTGTTGCTGTGGATCGACCCGACACTTTTCGGTGCATTCGAGCCCGCCACCTCGTTCTTTGCGTTCATGCACCAGATCGGCTGGATGTGGTTGTTCATCGGCGCAGGCGGGCTGCTATTCCGCACGGTGCACCTGTTCTTCCTGCAGGGTGTGGTGGCCGGCCTGTCATGGATGACGAAGATCCTGA
>CANHOE010000329.1 GCA_947462175.1 Burkholderiales bacterium
CCTGATCTTCGCGCCCAAGGCGAGTGTCAGCGATCACCTGGCGCGTCTGCCCCTGGCCGATCTGATGCTGGACAACTGGCCCTGCAATGCGCACACCACCGCCAGCGACGCGTTGTGGATGGGTGTGCCGCTGGCCACGGTGATCGGCGAAACGTTTGCGTCGCGGGTCGCGGCCAGCCTGCTGACTGCGGTGGGCCTCCACGAGCTGGTGTTCGCCAGCGCCGCCGATTACGAAACGGGTGTGATCGATCTGTTGCAGCAGCCACATCGCCTGCAAGGGATGCGCGACCATCTCGAGCAAGGGCGCTCGACGTTTGCGTTGTTCGACGGCGCTCGATTCGCGTGCGATCTGGAGGCGCTATATCGACGGATGGTGGAGAGGTCGCGGGCGGGGTTGGGGCCGCAAGCGCTGGCGGCGGCTGGTTGATTTGGTTAGACCGCGCCGGGATTCCGCCCCGGCAGGCGTCTCACTTTCTTCTGCCGGCACAGAAGAAAGTAAGCAAAGAAGAGTGCCCGAACACCAGCCATCTGGCCTGCTCGCTCCGGCTACATACCTACTTCAGAGGCTCTGGCACGAGAACAGGCGCCGAACTACGGCCCCAGTTACCTCGCTCAGGTTCAAACGTTCGCTATCGCTACGCCTCGACCCTTCGGGTCATCGGTTTGGTTTCTTGTGCCAGAGCTTCTGCCGTTCGCCTGTAGCCGCAGCGCGACGACCAAATGGCTGGTGTTCAAGGGCCTCTTTTTGGTTACTTTTTCTGGCCCCGCAGAAAAAGTGACCCGCCCGCCGGGGCGGAATCCCGGCGCGGTCCCACGCAAGGCAAACCCCGGCAGGAATAACCCATGATTCGCCAGCTTGATCCAAGCACCATTGGCGGGCTGGCTGCCTACGATCGATCTGACCCGGCATCACGCCGACAGTGAGACAGCCACATGACCACTCCCCTGCCACCCGTCCACATCGCCTTGATGCAGCCCGCAGGCTATGTGCACTCACTCGGACTGCTCGACCAGGCACGCTATGTGCGCTATCAACTGCGCCGACTCGGCGCCACCGTCACGCTGGCGAAGAACCGGCTGCGGGAGGATTCGCTGAACATCGTGTTCGGCGCGCACCTCGGCTTTCCCGAAGACTGGCGCCGGCGCCATGCCTGCATCTTCTTCAACCTCGAGCAACTCGGAGACGGCGGCGCCGCGGTCAGCGAGGCTTACATGAAGCTGCTGCGAAGTTCTGCCGTCGCCGACTACGACGCCTCCAATGTCGCGGCCTACGCCAGCGACCCTTCAGACGTGCCGCTGGTGCCCTTCCTGCACGCCCCCTACCTCGAGTCGGCCGACACCCTGCCGCTGGCAGATCGCCCCATCGACCTGTTGTTCTTCGGCAGCATGAATGCGCGCCGACGCGCCTTCATCGACCGCATCGAAGCGGGCGGTGTATCGGTGGCGATGTTCGACTACCCGCTCTACGGTGCCGAACGCGATGCCTACATCCGGCAATCGAAGGCGGTACTGAATTGCAGCTTCTACGACAGCGCGCGCTTCGAGCAGGCGCGCGTGTTCCAGTGCCTGTCGATGGGCACACCGGTGATTTCGGAGCGTCGTCCGGGCGCACACGCACCGGCCGCCTTTGAAGACGCGGTGTTCTGGATCGACCCGTCGGGCAATGAACTGGAGTCATTCTTCAGCCAGCATTTCGCCACGCCGGCGTACATCGAAGAAGCGCATCAGCGACTGGCTGCTTTCAGAACGCATGACCCGGTCGATCACTATGCCGATCTGCTGCTGTTTGGTGTCGGCTTCATGCAGGGCCACGGCATCAACCGTCTGGGCAGCGGCGACGCCGGTGCCTGGCGGCCCGATTGCATCAACCTGGGCTCGGGCAAGGACTACCGCCCCGGTTGGTTGAACCTCGATGTGCAGGACCGTGCAGAGCCCGACGTGGTGCTCGATCTGGGCGCCCCACTGTCGCTGCCACTGACCCTGGACAGCCGCTACGGCGGGCAGATCGAGCTGACCGCAGGCTCCATCGACGTGCTCTACGCGAACAACGTGCTGGAACACGTGCCGAACCTGACATTGATGATGACAAACGTCCTTGCCCTGCTGAAGGACGGTGGCCGGTTCGAGATCGAGGTGCCGTATGAGCATGCCATGACCGCATGGCAGGACCCGACGCATGTGCGCGCGCTCAATGAGAACTCATGGATCTACTACAGCGACTGGTTCTGGTACCTCGGCTGGTTCGAGCATCGCTTCGAGATGATCGGCTCCAGCTACCTCGATCTGAAGCTGCAGCCTTGCGGCAAGGAAAGCGCATCGTTCATGCGCGTGGTGCTGCGCAAGGTCGAGACCACGGCACGCGAGCGCACGATCGCACGAACGATGCAGGCCGACCTGCGGTTGCCCGAGGATGCGATCCCGGATGACGAGCACATCTCCCCTTCTGGGCCCGCTGACCTCGCGTTGCAACACGCCGCGCAACCATCTGCGGCACGGCCCCCAGCGCCCAGCCATCACGGCCACGCCCTGGCGGCACTGGCCGACTGAGCACATGCTGTTCTCGCCACTTCCGGTACGCCCCCAATGATCACGACCGCGACCCGCCCTCAGGCCTCTCGACCAGCGGTCGAGGTCATGATCCACGGCAGCCAGCCAGCGCCACGAATGCAGCGGGCGCAGCGAGGTTTCGACCCCTTGCTGCTCAACGCCTTGCCAGGCGCGCGACGGGTGCTGGCCTTTGCTTGCAGTGATGATCTGGCTCACGCCTATCGACAGCTGCATCCCACGGCGCAGTGGCACCATGCCGACGACGGCGCCTCGCTGTTTCGCATCGGCTCGCACTGCGATCTGATCGTTCTGGGTCAGGGGCTTGGCAGACATGACGAGGCGCGTGCCTTCCTGCAGAGCCTGGACAGGCTGGCCAGCGCCGATGCCAGCCTGGTGCTTCAGCTGGAAAACGGCGCCACGTTGTCGACGATCGAGCGGGTCATCGAGGCCGACCTGAGCGAGCCGCTGATGGCGGGGGCCGATGACGTCCGCACGCATTCACCGGCGTCCGTCTACAAATTGCTGATGGATGCCGGGTGGATGCCAACGCTGGCCGGCCGGCGCGATGTCGAACCCACCAGCGCCGGCATCGCAGACGCGGCCTTGTCGATCGCCGACCTGCTCGACA
>CANHOE010000330.1 GCA_947462175.1 Burkholderiales bacterium
CCGCTGCTTCGAGCCGTAGGTCGGCTTCGTCGGTCTGCGCACGCGCGGCGGCTTGGCCACACTGTCGACCAGTTCCTGCAGTCGTGCCAGTGCGTCGATTCGGTTCGCCTCCTGGCTGCGCGACGTCTGCGCCTTGATGACGACCACGCCCTCGGCAGTGATGCGCTGGTCGCGCAACGCCAGCAGCCGCTGTTTCACGTCGTCGGGCAGCGATGAGGCCGGCACGTCGTAGCGCAGGTGTACCGCGCTCGACACCTTGTTGACGTTTTGGCCGCCTGCACCCTGGGCGCGGATCGCGGTGATCTCGACCTCGTGTTCGGGCACGACCAAGCTGGGCGAGATCACGGTGCCCCGCGCCTCAGGCGTCGCCGTCAACGGTGGTCGATGGCATCGCCTTGAGCAACGCGGCTTCGCGCTGAGCGAGCTCGGCACGCAGCTGCTTGCGGATCTTCGCGGCCTCGAAGCGCCGCACTTCGTCGGGCGTGGTGGGCACGCGCGGCGGCACGGCGGTGGGCCGGCCATCATCGCCCATCGCCACCATCGTCAGGAAGCAGCTGTTGGCATGCCGCACGACCTGCGTACGGATGTTCTCGGCGATGACCTTGACACCGACCTCCATCGACGAGGTGCCCGTGTGGTTGACGCTGGCGAGGAAAGTCACGAGCTCGCCGACGTGGATCGGTTGCAGGAACAACACATGGTTGACCGACAGCGTGACCACATAGGTGCCGGCATAGCGGCTCGCACAGGCGTAGGCCACCTGGTCGAGCAGCTTCAGGACCGTGCCGCCATGCACATTGCCAGAAAAATTGGCCATGTCCGGCGTCATCAGCACGGTCATCGTCAGCATGTGGCTGGGCAGGTGCATCGTGGTCCTCGCAGTGCGCTTGCGCTCAATCGTCACCGCGCGTCGGCACACGCAACGCGAGGGCACACATCAACTCGTAGCCCACGGTGCCGGCCGCATGCGCGACCTCGTCGATGGGCAGCACGGTACCGCCGGGCCCCTGACCCCACAGCGTGACCTCGCTGCCGATACGCGCGCCGGGCACCGGCGTCAGATCGACCGTCACCATGTCCATCGAGACGCGTCCGACCATCTCGCAGCGCACACCATCGACCAGCATCGGTGTGCCGTTGGGCGCACTGCGTGGATAGCCATCGGCGTAGCCGCAGGCGACCACCCCGACGCGCATCGGCCGCAAGGCGGTGTAGCGGCTACCGTAGCCCACGGTGTCGCCCGGTTGCAGGTCCTGAGTGGCGATCAATTCGCTGCGCAATGTCATCGCCGGTTGCAGGCCCCAGTCGGCGATGCCGCGGTCAGGGAAGTCGGGGGCTGAGCCGTAGAGTGCGATGCCAGGGCGCACCCAGTCGCCGCGGACTGCCGCGTTGTCGGGCGCGTGGCGCAAGGTGGCTGCGCTGTTGCAAAGGGACCGCTCTCCAGGCAGTTCGCGAGTCGTGGCTTCGAACACCGCCCATTGGCGTGCGATGCCACCTGCGGCATCGGAGCGGTCCGCATCCGCAAAGTGCGTCATCAGCGTGATGCTTTCCACCTGCGTCAAACCACTCAGCCGCAACCAGGCCGAGCGGTAGGCCGATGGGGTGAAGCCCAGTCGGTTCATGCCGCTGTTCAACTTCAGGAAGACATGATGCGGTGCCTGCGTCTTGTGCGACGCCAACCAGTCGATCTGCGCCTCGCGGTGCACCGTGTGCCAAAGGCTCAGGCGCGAACAAAGCTCCAGATCGCGTGCCTCGAAGCAGCCCTCGAGCAGCAGAATCGGCCCGCGCCAGCCGAGTGCACGCACCCGTTGTGCCTCGTCAATATCGAGCAATGCAAAGCCATCTGCGGCTTGAAAACCGGCAAAGGCGCGCTCGATGCCGTGGCCATACGCATTGGCCTTCACGACGGCCCAGACTCGAGCGTCCTGCGCGTGGGCGCGCGCTCGCCGCAGGTTGTGCGCCAGCGCCTGGGGATGGATCACGGCTTCGATGGGGCGGGGCATGGGGCTGCGATTCGTGAAAACCCATTCTGCCGCAGGCCGCACAAACCCTTGCCGCGCACGGGCCTGCAGGACGGTTCAGGAACACACCGCGTGCTATAACCCGCGCCGCAAGGAGACCCGTCGGATGTACGGCTTCGTCATCGTGCCGACCCGGAAACTGAGCGCCACCAGCGAATGAAAAAAGGTTTTTACACCATCATGGCGGCGCAGTTCTTCAGCTCACTGGCTGATAACGCGCTGTTCGTGGCGGGGGTGGAATTGTTGAAGAGCTCGGGCCAGCCCGAGTGGCAACGCGCCGCACTGGTGCCGATGTTTGCGCTCTTCTATGTGATCCTGGCGCCGTTCGTCGGCGCGATCGCCGACGCCCTGCCGAAGGGCCGGGTGATGTTTTTCTCGAACCTGATCAAGGTGGTCGGCTGCCTGATGATGCTGTTCGGCAGCCACCCTCTGATGGCCTACGCCATCGTCGGCCTGGGTGCCGCAGCCTACTCGCCAGCCAAGTACGGCATCCTGACCGAACTGCTGCCCAACTCCCAACTGGTCAAGGCCAACGGGTGGATTGAGGGCCTCACTATCCTCTCGATCATTCTTGGCGTGCTTCTTGGCGGGCAGCTGATCGGCGACAAAATTTCCGGTCACTTGCTTGCATTCGATTTCCCCTGGATCGACACGGGCATCGACACGCCTCCCGAAGCGGCCATCGCTGCCATGGTGGTCCTGTACGCGCTCGCCGCGGCCTTCAATCTGCGCATCCCACGCACCGAGGCTCCCTTGCAGCCGATCGCCCACAGCCCGCTCGATCTCGTGCGCGACTTCCATGTTTGCAATGTGCGCCTGTGGACGGACAAGCTGGGTCAGATCTCGCTGGCCACAACCACCTTGTTCTGGGGCGTATCGGGCAATCTGCGCTACATCGTGCTGGCCTGGGCGGCTGTCGCGCTTGGTTACGAGACCACGCAGGCGTCGGCGCTCGTGGGTGTCGTCGCCATCGGCACGGCTGCTGGCGCCGTGGTCGCCTCGCTGCGCATGCGGCTAGATCAGGCGACCTGGGTCATCCCACTGGGCATCGTGATGGGTCTGCTGGTACTGGGCATGAACTTCATCACGCAGTTGTGGGTTGCGGTGCCATTCCTGATCTTGCTA
>CANHOE010000331.1 GCA_947462175.1 Burkholderiales bacterium
CGTCAGCACTTGGCCGACTGCCTGACGGTGGTTGCACCCATGGCGCGGCAGCTGGGCTCGACCACGGGCGGCGCGGATGATCGCGCCAGCCGGTCGTTGCGTGTGCTCGATGTGGGCAGCGGAGGTGGATTGCCCGGCATCGTGCTCGCACTGATGTTTCCGTCTTGGCAGGTGGTGTGCGTCGATACCGTTGGCAAGAAGGCGGCGTTCATCCGCCAGGTGGCGGTCGAGCTGGGTTTGCGCAACCTGAGCGCCGAGCATGCCCGCGTCGAGGCGTTGAAAAGTGCGCCCTTTGACGTCGTCACCTCTCGTGCGTTTGCGTCATTGGTCGACTTCACCCGGCTCAGCCGTTCCTTGCTGGGACCGCAGAGTGTCTGGATGGCCATGAAAGGCAAGACGCCGGCGGAAGAGCTGTCGGCGTTGCCTGGCGACATTGAAGTGTTTCACGTGGAACCGCTGTCGGTTCCCGGGCTGAATGCCGAACGCTGCCTGGTCTGGATGCGCCCCAAGGCCTCGAATCAGGCCTGAGCCACAAAACCCGGTTCCTATAATCAGTCACGTATCCGGGCGTGAAAAGCGATTTTCGGCCCCGGGCGACGCCCCCCGTCTTCGCTTCCGAACTCCAACTTGCCCATGGCCCGAATCTTCTGCGTTGCCAATCAAAAGGGCGGGGTCGGCAAGACGACGACGACGGTGAACTTGGCCGCCGGCCTGAGCAAGGTCGGCCAGCGCGTGCTGGTGGTTGATCTCGATCCGCAAGGCAATGCCACGATGGGTTCGGGCATCGACAAGCGCGCGTTGGAGCTGACGGTGTACGACGTGCTGCTCGAAAACGCGTCGATCGCCGAAGTCCGCCAGCGCAAGGAATCGGTTGGCTACGACGTGGTCGGCGCCAATCGGGAACTGGCGGGTGCCGAGGTCGAACTCGTCGAGCTGGAGCGGCGCGATCAACGGCTGAAGACGGCGCTGGCCGTGGTGGATGCCGAGTACGACTTCGTGCTGATCGACTGCCCGCCATCGCTCAGCATGCTCACGCTGAACGGACTGTGCAGCGCACATGGCGTGATCGTGCCGATGCAGTGCGAGTACTTTGCGCTGGAAGGCTTGTCAGATCTGGTCAACACCATCAAGCAGGTACATGCCAACCTGAACCCTTCGCTGAAGATCATCGGCTTGCTGCGCGTGATGTTCGATCCGCGGGTCACGCTGCAGCAACAAGTCAGCGAGCAACTCAAGTCGCACTTTGGCAGCAAGGTGTTCGACACCGTGATCCCGCGCAACGTGCGGCTGGCCGAAGCGCCGAGCTATGGGCTCCCGGGCGTGGTGTTCGATCCGGCGTCCAAGGGCGCCCAGGCCTTCGTGGCCTTCGCCCAGGAAATGGTCAGTCGCGTCGAATCGATGTGAATGGTCGCTTTTGCCTAAGCAACGAGGGCCTGAATCAAAGCCCCAGGCCTTCGTCGACGCCAAGGTGCACATTCATCGCCTGCACGGCGGCACCGCTCGCCCCCTTTCCCAGGTTGTCGAGCCGCGCCATCAGCAGCACCTGAGTGTCGCTGGCGAACACGAACAGATCAACGCGGTTGGTGTCGTTGCAGCCTTGCACATCAAAGAAGCCGCCCGCCAACGTGGCTTCGTCGCGCAGCGGCATCACGCGGATGAAGCGCTCACCCGTATAGCGCTGCTGCAGCGCCGCTTGCAGGTCGGCGGCATTCACCCTGCCCCCGAGCTGCGAAAGATGTAAGGGCACACTCACCGTTAAGCCCTTGTAAAACGGTCCAACGATCGGCATGAAGACCGGTGCCGAGGCCAGGCCGGTGTGCGCCTTCATCTCTGGCAAGTGCTTGTGGGCCAGTGCGAGTGCGTAAGGGCGCGGCGCGGCCAGAAGGGCGTCGGCCGCTGGCAACAAGCTCCCGGGTGCCCGTTCTGCTTCGTAGTCGCGAATCATGCTTTTGCCACCGCCCGAATAGCCGGTGATCGAAGTGGCGGTGACCGGCGCAGTGCTCGGAATCAGCCCGGCATCGACCAGCGGTCGCAGCAGCAGAATGAAGGCGCTCGCGTGGCAGCCGGGGTTCGCAATGCGCTTGCTCGCACGAATTGCCGCTCGTTGCCCCTGTGCCAGCTCGGGCAGACCGAAGGCCCATCCCGGCGCGATGCGGTGCGCGGTGCTGGCATCGATCAGGCAGGTCTGGGGGTTGGTCACCAACGCGGCCGCTTCGCGCGAGGCCGCATCGGGCAGGCACAAGAAGGCTACATCCGCCTCGTTCAGCAGGCGGGCGCGCTCGGCCGCGTCCTTGCGCAGCTCCGGATCGATGCGCAGCACCTCGATGTCGTCTCGCTGCGCGAGATACTCGTGGATGCGCAGGCCGGTGGTGCCTTCCTGGCCGTCGACGAATACGCGGTGTTTCATGTGGCGCTCCCAAAGACTGAGCGGCGAGGATAAGCGAGCACGATGAACACTTTGCGATCTACAGAGCAGCCCGGGGCATGACCGCGCCAATCGAACCCCGCGTGTTGCTGCTGCCTGGTTGGCGGGACTCCGGTCCGGCCCACTGGCAAAGCCGATGGGAGGCGTTGCACGGCCACCGCCGTGTCGAGCAGGACGATTGGCAATGGCCACGCCGAGGCGACTGGATGGCCCGGCTCGACGAGGTGCTGCTCGAGAGCAATACGCCATGCGTGCTGGTCGCGCACAGTCTGGGCTGTCACCTCGTGTCCGCCTGGGCGGCGCACACCCGGCTGGTGGCGCGGGTTCGTGCCGCGTTGCTGGTCGCGCCCTCCGATCCAGAGCGCGACGACGCACCTCCACAGATCTACAACTGGCGCCCTGTCGTGCGCCAACGGTTGCCGTTTCACAGCCTGCTGGTCGCGAGCAGCAACGACCCGGTGTGCAGCCTGGCCCAGGCCGCCGTCTTCGCCGCCGATTGGGGCAGTGCCTGGTGCCTGCTTGGGGCGCATGGGCACATCAATGGCGACTCGGCGCTCAGCGATTGGGATGCAGGCCATGCCTTGCTGAAGTCGCTGGCCTGAACACGCTGTGCGCTGAAGCTTGCCGCCAGATCGGCGCGATACGGGAGAATCTGTCGATGGTCACCAAGAAACCCAAAGGCTTAGGCCTCGGCCTCGAAGCGCTGC
>CANHOE010000332.1 GCA_947462175.1 Burkholderiales bacterium
GCATTCGCCATCATCTCCATCTCAGGCGTTCATGCGTTGAAGACTTACTTGAGTGGCGATCTGAGTTTGGAGAACATTCAGATCGTGACGATGGTGGCTGTCATTCACTTCACTTTCGTACTTTCTGCCATAGGAATTTCCTTTGCAGAGCGGTTGACGCGGGAGAAGGCATAAAGGCGCCGAGGGCCATGACCGCGAATGCTCTTCAATTGGATCTCTCGGTGGCTTTTCCCGAAATTGACTTCGCGTCACCGCTCCAGTTCGTCGTCAATGCGGCAGCGGGCAGCAGCGACGCGGAGGCAAAGCGCGAAGTCATCGAAGCCGCGCTGCGGGCTGGCGGACGGCGAGGTGACTTGCTGTTCTGCAGCCCCGCCGAGTTGACCAGCGTGTCGCACCAGGCTGCAGCAAAGGCCGTCGCCAGCCGCACGGCCGTTGTCGCCGTCGGCGGCGACGGCACCCTCAACACGGTGGCGCAGGCCGCGCACGACTTGGGTTGCGCGATGGGCGTCATTCCTTACGGGACCTTCAACTACTTCGCCAGGACGCACGGCATTCCGGCCGAGCCGGCCGCTGCCGCGCGGATGTTGCTGGATGCGCGCCCGATGCCAGTGCAGGTGGCAGCCATCAACAACCGGGTGTTCCTGGTCAATGCCAGCCTGGGTGCCTACCCCGAACTCTTGCGGGACCGCGAGACCTACAAAGCCCGCTTCGGCCGTAGTCGCTGGGTTGCATTCGTGGCAGCCTGTGCGACGCTACTGCGCGCACAGCGCCGGTTGCGACTGCACATCGAGATGGGTGATGCGGTTCGCGACGTGCAGACCTTGACGCTCTTCGTGGGCAATAACCGGCTGCAGTTGCAGCAGTTCGGCGCGGAGCCTGAGGACACCCTGGCAGGCACGCCCGGCCATGGCAGCATGGCCGCGTTGATGTTGCAGCCTATCGGAACGTTGTCGATGATCGGTTTGATGCTGCACGGAGCGATGGGTCGACTGGGTGAAGCCGCTGGCGTGGAGGGATTCGAGTTCCAGCACATGGTGGTTCAGCCGACGCTCGCTCCTGGTCGCAGAGAGGTCGTGGTGGCGTTCGACGGTGAGGTGGCACACATGCGCGCGCCCATCGACATTCGTGTGCTGGACAAGCCCTTGTATCTCCTCCAAGCCCTTGACGCAGCGGGCACGCCCAACGTGCCAGAGGCTGCGACATGAGGGTCCTTGTGCAGACCTAAGCCCCGTGCCTTGACGCCTGAAATCTGCATGTGGTTCAGGCCGAGTTCAAGCCCGTGCACTCACCGCAGGGCGTTCTGATCCGGCGGAACCCAATTCGGTGGCTTCGCATTTCCCGAACATGGACTCACGGCGAATCTGCTTTCTTCGCACCTGCGTTGGCGACAAAGTGCAACTCTCTCAACTGTTCAAGGGTTTAATTGTGAAGCTTCACTTTCGCTCCAACGACCTTGAAGGCCTGCGTTGGCAGCAATGCACGGCGGACAGGTTTCGCCGGGCGCTGGGCCGCCTGCAGGGGCTGGTGGCAGGCATTCAAGTCAGGCTGGACGACATCAACGGGCCTGCAGGTGGCGTCGACAAGCGCTGCAGTGTCGAGATCCTCGTGCGCGGTAGCAGACCCGTGGCCCTCAGCGTCACTTCCCGTTCGTGGCAAGACTCGGTCGAGGAAGTGGCATCCCGCATCCGGCAGCGTGTCGCTTTGCAACTCCACCGTGCAACGATGGTGAAGCATCAATCCATGGCGCTGGTGCCTGTCCGCGCGAGGGTCAGGGGTTCTGTTGCAGTTGCTGAATCGCCGCGCCGCTTTCGGTTCGATTAGCGCTCGCTCGCGGCCACCCTCCATGCCCCCGAAAGGTAGCGGCTCGTCCGACTGCCCTTACCTTCAATCACGACGCCAACACCGAAGGAACTCTTCAATGCGCAGCTACCCCCACAACAGCCCCGAAGCCGCTGCACGCATCGTCGCGCTGGTTCTCATCTCCGACGGTCATGTGTGCAGTTCCGAGTTCGACATCCTCAATCAACTCGGTGCCGAGCGCGAACTCGGTCTGGAGCCCCGTCTATTGCCGCATATCGTTCACACGCTTTGCGAAGAATTGCTGTTGGGTGGTTACGAAACAGGCTCGCTCATGAGCAACGTCGACGACAGCGCCTTGGCGTCATTGATGGCCGAAATTTCGGATCCTGCTCTTCAGAGGACCGTCTTGCGCTTGTCCTTGGCCGCCGCGCGTGCAGACGGCCATCTGGCCGACGGCGAAATCATCGTCCTGGAGGCCGCCCGGCGACATTGGCAACTGTTCGATGGTGAGGAGTCGAGCCTTCCGACCTCGGCACGTCACCGCGATACCTGAACGAAGACGCGCGAGCGCGTTCAGGGGCGAGCCGCAGCCATCACTTGCAGCACCAGTGGATGATGCTGCCCGCGGCGCGAGCGGATGGCGTGAATCTCTTCCAGAACACCGTCGCAAGGACCCAAAAGCCGCAGGCCTCTCATCAGCGCAACGTCCGCGGCACCAAACCGGCTGACCGGAAACACGCCAAGGCCTCGAGCAGCAAATACGGCGAGCAAGGCGCTGTCCTCGAACTCTCCGACGATGTGCGGCCGCAATCCCTGCGCATCGAACCAGCGGTCCAGACGGGGCCGAAGCGCCGAGTGCCCCGTAGGAAGCAACACGGGCAGTCTGGCCAGCGATTGCGGAAACCCTGCCACTGCGGCCTTGTGCACCAGGGCCGAGGGCCCGTACCAGTCGACGGGCGACTCGACCAGTCGTTCGCTCGTCAAGCGCAGATTCGGGTTGTGGGGCGCAGGTTGGCCCGCCAGCACCAGATCCAGATGGTGCAGTGCCAGTTCAGCCAGCAGTTGCTCGAACTCGCCCTCATGGCAGAGCAGCCGCAGCGTCGGTGTCGACAAGACCGGCGACAACAACGCGTGAGCCGCCAGCTTCGAGATTCCGTCGCACAGTCCAACGGCCAAGCGTGCGACCTTGCCACTGGCGGCCTCGCGAACATCTTCCGGAATGAGCTGCCCCAGCTGAAAGATCTCCTCAGCACGGGCAAAGGCGGCTTGGCCCGCCTCGGTCATTGCGACGCCGCGGCCGGCCGGCTTAAGCAACTGGTGCCCCAGCAC
>CANHOE010000333.1 GCA_947462175.1 Burkholderiales bacterium
GCCGAGCAGACGCTCGGCGTTTTCATGGCCGTCTTCGGTCAGGTACACCTGATGCGTTTTCTCGTCGACAGTGAAGTCTCCCGGCTCGATCACGCCTTCGCCGGTGCGCAGGTCGAGCTCGCCGATCTGCTTCTTCAGGTGAGGCACCACGGCGTTGATGCGCACATACATCTCGGTGTGGTCTTCGGCCTGGCCGCTGATGATCAGCGGTGTGCGGGCCTCGTCGATCAGGATCGAGTCGACCTCGTCGACGATGGCGTACGACAGCGCGCGCTGCACGCGGTCGGCGACGTCCTGCACCATGTTGTCGCGGAGGTAGTCGAAGCCGAATTCATTGTTGGTGCCGTAGGTCACGTCGGACGCGTACGCCGCCTGCTTTTCCTGGCGCTGCATGTGCGGCAGGTTGACGCCCACTGTCAGGCCAAGGAAGTTGTACAGACGGCCCATCCATTCGGCATCGCGCTTGGCCAGGTAGTCGTTGACCGTGACGACGTGCACACCCTTGCCCGCGATCGCATTCAGGTAGACAGGCAGTGTCGCCATCAGCGTCTTGCCTTCGCCGGTGCGCATCTCGGCGATCTTGCCGTCGTGCAACGTCATACCACCAATCAACTGCACATCGAAATGGCGCATCTTCAACGCGCGCTTGCTGCCTTCACGAACCACAGCGAAGGCTTCGGGCAACAGGGCGTCGAGGCTTTCGCCGGCGGCGTGCCGCTGGCGGAACTCGATCGTCTTGGCTGCCAACGCCGCGTCATCCAGGGCCTCGAACTTGGCTTCGAGCGCATTGACCTGCACGACCACCCGGCGGTATTGCTTGAGCAGCCGCTCGTTACGACTGCCGAAAAGCTGTGTGAGTATCTTGGGCAACATGCGGCGTCAGAGGGGAGTGGGTGTCGCGCCCGCCGGGCCGTCGGGGCCGGGTGACGCGGCAAAGCCTCCGAGTTTACCGCCCGACAACGGCAATCACCGCTGACCGCAACGCGCCCACCGTGGCATTTGTAGCCAGCCCGCCTTCACTACACTGGTCCGCTCCATGAGCAAGAACACCGTCAGTGTCCCCGATGCCTTGCCGATCTGCCAAGCGCTGAATGCCAGCGCCTCGCTGTCGTTGCTGCGTCGCCGACTCGAGGACTCGAGGCGACGCCACGCCGCGGTGCTGCCTTGCCTGTCTGCAACGCTCGCACCACATGTGACGGCCAGCCCGGTCGATGAGGGCGGTTGGACACTGATCGCCGCCAACGCCAGCGTGGCCGCAAAGTTACGCCAGCTTCAGCCGAGGATCGAACAGCGGCTGCTCGACTGTGGGTTTGCGACGGTGCCGCTGAAGATCAAGGTGCGATCGACCTGATCTGCGGCCTGCACGTGGCTTGAAGCCTTTGTGGAAGGCTGGCTAAGCCGACAACTCGGCGTACTTCTCGAGCAGACCTGCATAGTGCGCAGCCCAATCCTGGGTCATTTGCCCGCGCGACACAAACAAGGGAGTGGCCTCGGCGATGCGAAGTCGAATGGCCTTCGCTTCGGCTTTTCCTGCGGCGTCACCCTTCTCTGCCACTCCCTTGCAGTAAACGCAGGCCATGTGGACTGCCGCGTGCTCTGGCGTTCCGTTCTCGTTCCAGATTTCACTCAAGGAGCTCAGATAGCTGATGAACGCAGGAAATGCCCGGTTCTTGCTGTTGTCTGTCTCGATGTCGAAGGACATTCGAAGAATCAGATCGACATCGGTGTTGAACTTGGTTCGATCACGGAGGAGAAACATCGCGGTTTCCTTACGGCGGGGACAGACTCGCATCGCCCTCGCTGCGGCCTTCTCAAAATGGTGCCCCCGGCAGGAATCGAACCCGCGACCTTCGGTTTACAAAACCGCTGCTCTACCAACTGAGCTACAAGGGCAATCTGGGAATTTTAGTGGCGCCGACGCGATTCAGCGGACGGTGCCGGTAAACCGTCATTTGATTCGCTTCAGGGTCGGTCGGCCACCGGTCGGTGGGGTATCGGGAGGCGGGGCCGCCTCGGGGCCGGCCGCGTCCTTGCCTGCGGGCGTAGCACCTGGTGTTGCGGAAGGACCGTCGCGGTCAGTGGCCAGCCGAAGCACCATGCCGGGTCGATCGGGCGCATCCTGAACTGACACCGCAGTGCCCGGGCCGGCCGCGGCTGCGCTGGCTGGGACCGGAAACGCCATGCCCTGCCCATTCTCCCTGGCATAGATCGCGATGACGTGATCGACGGGCACCGAGATTTCGCGCGAGCTGCCGCCGAACCGCGCCTTGAACTCGATGCGTTCATTGCCCAGCTCCAGCGCAGTCGTGGCTTCGAAACCGACGTTCAGAACGATCTCACCGTTCTTCACATACTCCGTCGGCACCCGCACCTGGGGCCCGACGAATACCGCGATGTACGGTGTGAAGCCGTTGTCAGTGCACCACTCGTGCAGAGCACGGATCAGATACGGACGCGTCGACGACCCGTTGTTGCCGATCAGCGGTGGTGCAGGCGGTTGCGTCATCAATGCGAAGCGACGACGTACAAGCAGATAGCCCCGAAGCTCACTTGCGCATGACCTTTTCGGACGGCGTCAGGGCCTCGATGTACGCCGGCCGGGAGAAGATGCGCTCTGCGTACTTCAGTAGCGGCACGGCGTTCTTCGACATGTCGATGCCGTAGTAGTCGAGGCGCCACAGCAACGGCGCAATGGCCACGTCGAGCATCGAGAAATCATCGCCCAGCATGAACTTGTTCTTCAGGAAGATCGGCGCAAGCTGTGTCAGCCGGTCGCGGATCTGCGCACGCGCTTTTTCGAGTTGCTTGTCGGTGGGCTTCGCTCCGCGCGATTCGAGCAGGTTCACATGGGTGAACAGCTCCTTCTCGAAGTTCAGTAGAAACAGACGCACGCGCGCGCGCGCCACAGGGTCGCCTGGCATCAATTGCGGGTGCGGAAAGCGCTCGTCGATGTACTCGTTGATGATGTGCGACTCATACAGGATCAGGTCGCGTTCCACCAGGATCGGTACCTCGTTGTACGGGTTCATCAAGGCGATCTCTTCGGGCTTGGCGAAGAGGTCGACATCGCGGATCTCGAAGTCCATGCCCTTCTCGAACAGCACGAAGCGGCAACGGTGTGA
>CANHOE010000334.1 GCA_947462175.1 Burkholderiales bacterium
CTGAACTGATCGCCGCTGATGTGGAAGACGCGCATCGTCGTTCCAGCGTCGGTGTCAGTCGACCTTCATCAGGCGCGCTGCGTCGAGCGCGAAGTAGGTCAGCACGCCATCGGCACCGGCGCGCTTGAACGCGAGCAGGCTTTCCATCATCACGGCGTCGTGGTCCAGCCAGCCGTTGGCTGCAGCGGCCTTCAGCATCGCGTATTCGCCGCTGACCTGGTAGGCGAAGGTCGGAACGCGGAACTCGTCCTTCACCCGGCGCACGATGTCGAGGTAAGGCATGCCCGGCTTGACCATCACCATGTCGGCGCCCTCGGCGATGTCGAGCGCGACCTCGCGCAACGCCTCGTCGGTGTTGCCGGGGTCCATCTGGTAGACCTTCTTGTTGCTCTTGCCCAGATTGCCTGCCGAGCCCACGGCGTCGCGGAACGGGCCGTAGAAGGCGCTGGCGTACTTGGCGCTGTAGGCCATGATCTTCGTGTGGATGTGGCCGTTGGTTTCCAGCGCCTGGCGGATCACGCCGATGCGGCCGTCCATCATGTCGCTGGGGGCGACGATGTCGACGCCTGCCTCGGCATGCACCAGGGCCTGACGCCGCAGCACATCGACCGTGGGGTCATTGACGATGTAGCCGGTGGCATCGAGCAGGCCGTCCTGGCCATGGCTGGTGTAAGGGTCGAGTGCCACGTCGGTCAGCACGCCCAGTTCCGGGAAGCGGCGCTTGAGCTCGCGGACCACGGTTGGCACGAGGCCCTCGGGGTTCACTGCTTCGGCACCGTCTTCGGTCTTCAGCGCAGTGTCGATCACCGGGAAGAGCGCCAGCACCGGAATGCCCAGAGCCAAGCAGCGCTCGGCGATGGGCAACAGGCGATCGAGAGTGACACGCTGCACGCCGGGCATCGAGGCGACATCTTGTGTCTGGTTGTGCCCGGCAGTGACGAACACCGGCAGGATCAGGTCGCTCGGATGCAGCCGATGCTCGCGCACCATGGCGCGGCTGAATTCGTCTTTGCGCAGGCGCCTCGGGCGGCTGCTGGGATAGGCAGGAGGTGTGTGCACGAGACGTCGCCGTTAGGGGTTAGAGCTGAAAGTCGGCGGATGATAGACGCAGCGCATGGCGATAATCTGCCGATGCTCTGGATCAAAGCGTTTCATATCGTCTTCGTCACCAGCTGGTTCGCCGGTCTTTTCTACCTGCCCCGAATCTTCGTCAATCTGGCGATGGTGCCGGCCGACAGCCATGCCGAGCGCGAGCGCCTGCTGCTGATGGCACGCAAGCTCTATCGCTTCAGCAGCCTGCTGATGGTGCCTGCGATCGGGTTGGGGCTGTGGTTGTGGCTGGGCTACTGGGGCCTGCACGCCGGCGGCTGGCTGCACGCCAAGATCGTGCTCGTGCTGCTGGCTGTCGGCTACCACCACATGTGCCGCTCGCTGCTGCGTCAGTTCGAGCAGTTCACCAACCAGCGCAGTCATCGCTGGTTCCGCGTGTTCAACGAGGTGTCGGTGCTGCTGATGATTGCCATCGTCGTGCTGGTGGTGGTCAAGCCGTTTTGATCGCACGCTGAACCAAGTGCTGCGCAATGGTGCGTCACCGGAGTTCCGCATTGCTGCTGGCCTGGCTGTACGCTGGCCTGATCGTTTACGCGAGCCTGTATCCGCTGGCCGACTGGCGCTGGCCAGTGAGCTCGCCACTGGCTTTCGTGCTGCTGCCCTGGCCGCGCTATTGGACGGCGTTCGATCTGGTATCGAACCTGCTGGGCTACATGCCGCTCGGGTTCCTGATTTTCACCACACAGGTCCGCGGCGGACGCTCGGCCATGATCGGGGCATTGCACTCCATCTGGATGGCCGCCACGTTGTCGCTGGCGATGGAGCTCACGCAGAACGGCTTGCCGTCGCGCATCCCATCGAATGTCGATTTGGCGCTCAACACGATCGGCGCAGCTGCCGGCGCGGCTGTCGGTGGCCTGATGAAGGCAGTGGGCCTGCTGGACCGCTGGCAGCGTCTGCGCGATCGCTGGTTTGTAGACCGCAGCGCGGGCGGCTTGGCTTTGTTGCTGCTGTGGCCCGTGGGGCTGTTGTTCCCGACCTCTCTGCCCTTGGGTGTCGGGCAGGTGCTGTCCCGGTTACGTGCCACGGTGACGTCGGTACTGGCCGACACGCCGCTGGCGGACTGGGGGCGCACCGCAATCGATGCGCAAGCAGTAGCGCCCGACTTGTCGCCCTTGGGCCAGCTGTGCGCCATCGCGCTTGGCCTGCTGGCGCCCTGCCTGCTCGGCTATGCGGTTTCACGCGCCGGCTGGCGTCGAGCCCTGCTGCTGGTGGTCGTCACGCTGGCCGGGATCGGCGCCACGACGCTGTCGACCGCGCTCAACTTCGGGCCTGACCATTCACTGGCATGGTTGACCAGTGGTGCGGCAGTCGGACTGGGTATCGGGGCGCTGGCGGCGCTGCTGTTGTCCTGGGTGCCGCGGCGTGCGGCGGCGGCGCTGGGCCTGATGGCCCTGACCGCACTGCTCATGCTGGTCGCCCAGACCCCCGAAGATGCTTACTACGCACAGAGCCTGCACGCCTGGGAGCAGGGCCGCTTCATCCGTTTTCATGGCGCGGCCCAATGGGTGGGCTGGTTGTGGCCCTACGCCGCGATGGCTTACCTGCTGGGGCGGATCGCCTCGCGCGAAGACACCTGAAGGTACAGGTCGTTGCGCCTGCATCGCCTGTGCGTGACAGCGGCCTCCGTAGAATCCCTGCATGAGTTATTTCGGCCGACACATCTTCTTTTGCCTCAATCAGCGTGACAAGGACGAGGACTCTTGCGCGCGGCACGGTGCGCAGTCTGGCTTCGATCGATGCAAGTCGCGCGTCAAGGCGGCGGGCCTCGCGGGCCCGGGCCAGGTGCGGGTGAACAAGGCCGGCTGCCTTGACCGCTGCGCCGGTGGGCCGGTCGCAGTGGTCTACCCAGAGGCCGTCTGGTACACCTTCGTCGACAACGACGACATTGATGAGATCGTCGACTCGCATCTGGTGCACGGCAAGATCGTCGAGCGCCTGTTGTTGCCGCCGTCGGTTGGCAAGTGACACATCGCCCACTGCGGGCGTCGCTTTTCGC
>CANHOE010000335.1 GCA_947462175.1 Burkholderiales bacterium
AGATCGGCCGGCTTGCAGCCGCGCTGCAGGCTTCCGAGGAGCCAGCTTCGCCATTCAATGGGCAACTGTGAAAGGCTCATGGGTGGGGTCAGTGGAATCGACGGCGACCGCAAGCCGTTCAGGAAAAGGCTGCCAGCAAGGCCGGGTCGCGAACGAGGTTGTCGAAGCCTGTGGCGGCACGGCGCAGGAACAAGTCGCGGTCGGCCGCGTCCACGGCGCGCCGGTCCTTGTCGTGGTCCACCTCGATCAGCAAGGCATGCGGGTGGTAGCCCAGACACTGCTGCTGGCGCGCGATCAGGGTCAGCTCGGTGTCGCCGTAATGGCGGGTGTAGCCGGGGTGGAACAGGGCCCCGCCGTACAGACCCTGCAGCCAGCTCCTGCGCACGAGGCCGAAAGCCGCCAGCTGCCCGAACCACTTGCCATCATTGAAGGCCAGCAGACCGCATCCGGGCAGCTGTGCCACGCGGTCGAGAGCCAGCCGCAGCCACTGACGGCCTGCAAATGCGTCTTCGGCGCAGTAGATCATCCATGGGCTGGCGACGAAACGCAGTGCCGCGTTCCACACCGCCACAGGGCCGGCGCCCAAGTCATCCTGCACGGCCAGGACCACCAGGGGCACTCCCGCGCGGTCGTGCATCAGTTGCGCAGCGCGCCGCGCCGCGGTGCGGCGCAACCAAGGCATCACCGCCACCACGGCACAGGCCGGGAGCGGCGCACAGCGGCCAGCCGATAGATCGGAGAGCCTGCACCAGTGAAGCCCCGTCACGACCCGCACCACTGCAACAGTTGCCGGGCCAACCCGGCGTGATGGTCGAAACGACGGGCCGCCAGATGCGAGACGGCATGGCGCTCGCACATCAGGGCCGAGCGAGGCCGCGGCATGGCGTGGATGTGCTTGCCCATCAGTCGCAGCTCGATTGCCGCCAGCCCCATGGCGTAGGGTTCGGTATCGACGAAGGTCGCGTCCAGGCCGTGCAGCGCCTGCAGGTATGCGGGGTGGTCCGTTGGCGACTGGAATTCAGCCACGTCCATCAGTGAGCCCAGGCGTCGCGATGCCGCCTGCCGGGTGCCCTCATGGCGCCAACGGTGATCGACCAGCACCAGACGTCGCGGCTGTAACGCCCGGATGCGATCGGCGGTCAGGGAACTGATCTTCGCCGGGTTGGCGGCCACCGCCACCAGGCCCTTGCGGGGCGGCGGTGAAGGTGGTGGCGGGTGCGCCGCTGCGGCGGCCAGGCCGCTCGCATAAGGCGGTGCGGTGTAGCTCACATAGCCGATGCTCGCGCGCAGCAGCGGCTCTGTGTAGTACTCCGCAGCGGCACTTGGCACTTGCCGGGAATCGGTGATGAATCCATCGAAGCAGCGCAAACCTGTGCTTGCGGCCTGCCCGCCCACCCACTTCAGCTGCCGGGGTGCTGGCCGTGCCGCCAAAGCCTGCAACGCGACCGGATCCGTCCATCCGCCGAGGTCGATGACCACGTCGAGCTGCGCATCGACCATCGCGGTGCACAGCTGCAAGGCCTCCATGCCCACACAGTCGTGCCAATGACTGGCCGTCTGTCGAAACAGCGCTTGCGCCCAGTCGGCCCGACCGCCCCGATCGAAGTACACCAGGTCCGCGTCTCGCGCGAGGCAGGTCAAGGCTCCGATCGTCAGGAAACCCACCGGCGATGCGCAGAACTGTGGCGAAACCAGCCCGATGCGTAACCGGGCCGACCGCGCCCGGCCATGGCGTGGCGGCGTAGAAGCCGGCGGCGTGAGTCGGCGACCCAAGGCTGAAAACCGCGCCACGATTTCCGTGCGGGGCTGGTCGCCGATGTAGAGCGTCGCCACGCAAGCCGCCAGTTCGGCCGCAAAGTCCAGCTGGGGGTCCAATTCGGCGGCCAATCGCGTCGACGATGCCGCTGCCGAAGCATCACCGAAGCCGTTGAGCTGCACCTGCGCTCGTTGCTGCAAGGCCGAGGTGCGCGTGGCCAGAGGCATTTCCGCGTCGTTCAGGGCCAACTGAAGGTGTAGTGCGCACTCGTCGAGCTGCTGGAGGCGCTGGGTGCCGTGCGCGGCCAACAGCTGAGCACGCCAGCCGCCGTTGCGCGAGATGGCATGTCGCGCCAGGCGCAGCGATGCGTCGACCTCTCCGTTCATCAGACACGCAGCAGACAGGTCCATCAGCACCGGGTCACTGTCTGGCGCCAACTGATGGGCCTGCGCGTATGCGCGTTGCGACGACGCCGTGTCACCAAGAGACATGGCGTGTCGGGCCTGTGCCAGCAAGCCCTGCAACGCGTGTGTCGACACAGGTGCTACCAGAAGACTATTTCGGCTGGCGTCAGCTGCGGCAGGTAACGCACGCACCACTCGCGGCCGTTGGCCTGCAAGAGGTACAGGTTGCGGTAATGCAGCCAGCACGAGTAAAGCCACTGCGAGCGGGTGCGATGCGCCACGTCCTTCATCTCTCGCAAGCGGCGAAGGTGTGAATTGAGCCGGCTTTCAGGCTCAGGCAGCGTCAACTTGCGCACATTCAATGACGCGCCCGGACCACGAAGATACGCAGGTAGCAAGCGCTCGACGATGAACGGCCAGTAACTCGCGCCTGCGTGCAGGTTGCGTGGGTCGCTGGCGCTGGAGTCCAGCACGCTGAGCACAGCGGCCGGCAGCGTGGTACGAGCACTGTCGATGAGTCCGCGCACGAACGGCAGGTAACTGGACCAGAAGGCGTGGCTGCCGACGAAATAATTGCAGGTCGAAAATGCCTGGGACGGCATGATCGCGTCGAGCTGCTGCGACGGCAGACCGGCGGCCTCGAGCACGGCCTGGCTGAGCTCGCGGAACCCGGGATGCGAAACCACCCCCTGTTGCCAGAGGTTGATGTAGATCGCCTCGTTATCCGGACTGGGGTTGCAGAAGTAGAGGTCGCAGCCAGGGTCGGCCTGTATCAGTCCCGCCAGGTCCGCACCGCGCAGGCCGGTTTTCGCGAAGAACTTCCACGAGACGGCACCCCACTGTGGCGCGGAGCCCATGCCCCCTGCCCCCATCAATCGCTCGAAGACCTCGAACTCGAGCAAGGCGGTGGACTGGCCTGAGTTGTTGCACGGAAT
>CANHOE010000336.1 GCA_947462175.1 Burkholderiales bacterium
ATCGAGACGCCGATCACCGCGAACTTCCGCGAAGGTCTGAACGTTCTGCAGTACTTCATCTCCACCCACGGCGCTCGCAAGGGCCTGGCGGACACGGCTTTGAAGACGGCGAACTCCGGCTACCTGACGCGCCGTCTGGTCGATGTGACCCAAGACCTGGTCGTGATCGAAGATGACTGCGGCACGCAGAACGGCATGAACATGCGCGCGCTGGTCGAAGGCGGCGAAGTCATCGAAAGCCTGCGCGACCGCATCCTGGGTCGGGTCACCGCCATCGAGGTGCTGCACCCTGAAACGCAGGAGCAACTGCTCGGCGCTGGCGAGATGATGGACGAGGACGTGCTCGACATGCTCGAAACCGCGGGCGTCGACGAGGTCAAGGTGCGTACCGCCTTGACCTGCGCCACGCGCTTCGGCATCTGCGGCAAGTGCTACGGCCGCGACCTGGGTCGTGGCGGCACCGTGAATCAGGGCGAAGCCATTGGCGTCATTGCGGCGCAATCGATTGGCGAGCCCGGTACGCAGCTGACGATGCGCACCTTCCACATCGGTGGTGCGGCGTCGCGCGCGGCGGTGGCATCGAGCGTCGATGCGAAGTCCGACGGTCTGATCGGCTTCAACGCGACGATGCGCTACGTGACCAACGGCAAGGGCGAGTTGGTGGTGATTTCCCGTTCCGGCGAGATCATCATCTCCGATCAGCACGGCCGCGAGCGCGAGCGTCACAAGGTGCCGTATGGTGCCCTGCTGTCGATCCAGGCCGACCAGCAACTGAAGGCCGGCACCGTGCTGGCCAACTGGGATCCGCTGACCCGACCGATCATCACCGAGTTCGCCGGCAAGGCGAAGTTCGAGAATGTCGAAGAGGGTCTGACGGTGGCCAAGCAGCTCGACGAAGTGACCGGCCTGTCCACACTGGTGGTCATCGACTCGAAGCGCCGTGGTGCCTTGAAAGTCGTGCGTCCGCAGGTGAAGCTGCTGGATCCGGCGGGCAACGAGGTGAAGATTCCCGGCACCGATCACTCGGTGACGATCGGCTTCCCGGTAGGCTCCCTGATCCAGATCCGCGACGGCCAGGACCTGATGCCAGGCGAAGTGCTGGCGCGTATCCCGGTCGAAGGCCAGAAGACACGTGACATCACCGGTGGCTTGCCGCGTGTCGCAGAGCTGTTCGAGGCGCGCACGCCGAAGGACAAGGGCACGCTGGCCGAGATGACCGGCACGGTGTCGTTCGGCAAGGAGACCAAGGGCAAGGTTCGCCTGCAGATCACCGACCCGGAGGGCAAGGTCTACGAAGAACTCGTGCTCAAGGAGAAGAACATCCTGGTGCACGAAGGTCAGGTGGTCAACAAGGGCGAGTCCATCGTCGACGGCCCGGCCGATCCGCAGGACATCCTGCGTCTGCTGGGCATCGAGGAACTGGCGCGATACATCGTCGACGAGGTGCAGGACGTCTACCGTCTGCAGGGCGTGAAGATCAACGACAAGCACATCGAGGTGATCGTTCGCCAGATGCTGCGCCGCGTGCAGATCGTCAACGTCGGTGACACCTCCTACATCGCGGGCGAGCAGGTCGAGCGTTCGGAGTTGCTGGACACCAACGATCGCATGGTCGCGGAAGGCAAGTTGCCGGCCACCCACGCCGACGTGCTGCTGGGCATCACCAAGGCGTCACTGTCTACCGACAGCTTCATCTCGGCGGCATCGTTCCAGGAAACCACCCGCGTGCTCACCGAGGCTGCCATCATGGGCAAACGCGACGAGTTGCGCGGCTTGAAGGAAAACGTCATCGTCGGTCGCCTCATTCCTGCAGGCACCGGCATGGCCTTCCACCAGGCCCGCAAGGTCAAGGAAGAGATGGACGACGCCGAGCGCCGCGCGATTGCACTGCAGGAGGCCGATGAACTGGCCGAATCGCAGGCGCAGACGGCAGACGCTGGGGCTGAATCAGCCGAGTAAGCTGTTTCTCCCCGTGGGTTTGAAGGGCGGCTTTGGCCGCCCTTTTTACGTCTGGCCCTGAACCGGGGTCATGCCTGAGTGACGGTGGCCTCCACCAGCGTAAACCGCTCAGGCGTCACGATCGCCAGACCCAGCGAGCGTGCGCGTCGCGCCACTTTCAGCAGCGCCCGGTCGCGCGTAACCAGCCATTGCGCACCGGTATCGAGTGCCAGATCCAAGAACTTCTGGTCATCTGCGTCGGTGCATTGCGGTCGGCGCTGCGGTGAACCTTGCGGCGGCTGCTCGATCGGGGTGGCATGGCGTTCCCAGGTGTGCCACAGGCGAGGCAGGTCAGGCTGCCAATGGTCGACGACTCCGCGAGACAGCACATGGGCCAGCTCGTCACGCACCGCCGCATTGACGATCCAGCGTACGTTCCCGGACACGATGGCGCCGGCAAAGGGCTGACTGCCCGGGTTGTCGAAGACCAGCCAGTCCAGCACGGCGTTGGTGTCGAGCACCAGATTTGGGATCAAAGCGACTTCCTGTCGTCACGCTTGCCGTATTTTGCCCGTACGAATATACTGGAAGGCTTTTCGGATATGGGTGCTGCGGCTGCTGCCGTGCGCTACGACGCACAGACAAGACCGCACAGGCGTCGGATGCCGGGCTGGCAAATCTCGCCAGTCGGCCCTTCACTCCGAAGCCAGTCACTTTAAACGGGAACAAGTTACCTATGCCAACCATCAATCAGCTCGTGCGTCACGGTCGCGAGACCGAGATCACGAAGTCAAAGTCACCGGCGATGCAGGGCAGCCCTCAGCGCCGCGGTGTGTGCACCCGCGTGTACACCACGACGCCAAAAAAGCCGAACTCGGCGCTGCGGAAAGTCGCCAAGGTGCGCCTGACCAACGGTTTCGAGATCATTTCGTACATCGGCGGTGAAGGGCACAACTTGCAAGAGCACAGCGTGGTGCTGGTGCGTGGCGGTCGCGTCAAGGACTTGCCAGGCGTGCGCTACCACATCGTGCGCGGCTCGCTTGACTTGCAAGGCGTCAAGGACCGCAAGCAATCGCGCTCCAAGTACGGCGCGAAGCGCCCGAAGAAGGCGTAACAGCCCCTCGAGCTCGGCTG
>CANHOE010000337.1 GCA_947462175.1 Burkholderiales bacterium
ACGAAGTGGCGGCGATCCTGGGCAACACGCGGGGCCCCGAGGCCGTGCGCCGCAAGGACCGGATTGACGACCTGCTTAACCTCAACGAGGTCTACCGCGCGCTGGTGAAGGAACGCGGCAAGCGTGGCGCAATCGACTTCGAGACGACCGAGACGCAGATCGTCTGCGACGACAACGGCCGTATCGAGAAGATCGTTCCGCGTACCCGCAACGAGGCGCACAAGCTGATCGAAGAAGCCATGCTGGCGGCCAATGTCTGCGCTGCCGACTTCATCGCCGGCGCCAAGCACCCGTCGCTGTACCGCGTGCACGAAGGACCGACGCCCGAAAAGAAGACGCTGCTGCAGAACTACCTGAAGGCACTCGGCCTGGGCCTGTCGATCAGCGACGACCCGAAGCCGCGCGAGTACCAGCAGATCGCGGCCGCCACCAAGGACCGCGTCGACGCCGAGCAGATCCATTCGATGCTGCTGCGGTCGATGCAGCAAGCGATCTACACCGCCAGCAACAGCGGGCATTTCGGGCTGGCCTACGAGGCCTACACACACTTCACCAGCCCGATCCGGCGCTACCCGGATCTGCTGGTGCATCGCGTCATCAAGGCCATTCTGGGCAGCAAGCGCTACCTGCTGAGCAAGGGGATGGTCGAATCGATGCCGCCGGCGCGCAGCATGGGCAAGTCGCCCAAGCAGGCCAAGCCCGCGAAAGCAGTGACGCTGACTGCCGAGGGTGAGGTGTGGGAAGTCGCGGGCGCTCATTGCAGTGCCAACGAACGCCGTGCCGACGAGGCCTCGCGCGATGTCGAGGCGTGGTTGAAGTGTCGCTACATGCGCGAGCACCTGGGCGAGGAATACAGCGGTCGCGTCAGCGCGGCCACCAGTTTCGGGCTGTTCGTGCAGCTCGATGGTCTGTACGTCGAAGGTCTGGTCCACATCACCGAATTGGGTGGCGAGTACTACCGATTCGACGAAGTCAAGCAGGAGCTGCGCGGTGAACGCACCGGTGTGCGCTACGCCGTGGGATCGCGGGTTCGGGTGCAGGTCAGCCGCGTCGACCTTGACGGCCGCAAGATCGACTTCCGCATGGTGCGCGACGGCGAAGAAGATGCCGCGATGGTCCGCGCGAAGCGCGAGCGCACGACCGATCGACATGCCAGTGCGGTGGCTGAGCTGGCCAGCGTCAAGGAGACCGATCGGGCGGTGAAGGCTGCAGGCAAGCGCAAGGGCTACAGCGCTTCGGGGGCGCGTCTGAATCCAGTGCGTGCTGCCAAGACTGCGGCCCGCAAGGGGCCGGCAAAGGCCGCCAAACGGCGCTAGAAAAGCCTTCGGGTCAGCGGGCAGAGCGGCCGCAGCGAAGACCGCGCTGCAGTCGCTGAATCAGTTCGCCCGCTGGCAGGGCGCCAGGCTGCAACGGCTCCGCTGCCGCGCCGTGATCGGCAACCGCTTGTGAAGCCGTGCTGAACGCCACGGTGAGCTCGTCGTCGGTCTCGTGCTTGCCGGCCTGTGCCCACCGACCGCCGAGCCAGCCGGCCAGCACATCGCCGGTGCCGCCGCTGGCGAGGGAGCCATTGCCCGTGCCGTTCAGATGCGGCGTCTGTCCTGGTGCCGCAATGATGCTGCCCGAGCCTTTCAGCACGACCACGCAGTGGGTCAATTCGGTGAGCTCGCGAGCCGCCTTCAAGCGATCGGCCTGCACCGTGGCGGTATCGCAGCCCAGCAATCTGGCTGCTTCCAGGGGGTGCGGCGTCAGCACCGTTGCCAGCGAGCGCTTGGCGCGCGCCCGAAGCTGAGTCAGCAGTTGTGGATCGTTGGCAACAGCGTTGAGCGCATCGGCATCGAGCACCAGCCGGCCTGTGAGGCTTAGCAGCCGCGGCAGACGGTTGCGCACCGCGTCGCCGCCGCCGCAGCCGCAGACCACGGTCGCTGCTGTCAGCACGGAGGCTGGCGATCGGGACCAGTCGTCGCGCATCATCAGCTCGGGGTGCAGTGCATCAACGCCAAAACCTGTCGCGTCAGAATCCTGCAACCACTCGACGAAGACTCGGCCCGCACCGGCCGCATGCGCCGCGCGTGCGGCCAACAGGGCAGCACCGGCCATGCCGACCGCACCGCCGACGACGGCCACGTCGCCGAAGCTTCCCTTGTGACGGGCATGCAGGCGCAACGTTGCCGGTGCAGAGGCGCCGCTGAGCCAGGCACCTGGGAGCGGCTCCCTATCAGTCACGCCGAGTTCGTCGAACCACACCGCGCCCGCGTGGTCACGGCCTTCGGCGGTGAACAGGCCTGGCTTCAGGGTAAGCAGCGACAGCGTGTGATCCGCACGCACGCAGGCCTGGCCGAGGCGGCGACCGGTGTCGGCTTCGAGGCCGGTGGGCAGATCGATCGCAAGGACCGGGCAGACGCTGGTGTTCAGTTGCTCAACGCATTCGGCCAGCCTGCCCTCCGGCGCACGTGTGGCGCCGATGCCCAGCAGCGCATCGATTGCGAAGTCAAAGCTGTCTGACGGCGCGGGCAAGTGGACGCTGATCTGCACCCCCGCTGCGATCGCGCGCTCGCGCGCCGCCAGCGCATCCGCAGGCGCCGGCCGATCGCCGGCTGTCGTGCCCAGCCAGGTGAGGACAACCTGCTTGCCTGCGGCCTGAAGGCCAGCAGCAGCTTCGAAGCCGTCACCGCCGTTGTTTCCTGGGCCGGCAGCCACCCAGATGCGCTGCGCATGCGGGGCGATTGCCAGCGTCAGGCGAGCCACGGCGTGGCCTGCCCGCTGCATCAGCGCGTGGGGTGGCAAGCGGGAGGCGGCATGCGTTTCGATCTCACGCGTGGCCGCAGTGCAGTGCAGTGGCCAGGGTCGTGTTGGCGCAAGGATGCGATGCTTGTGGGAGTTGCCAGGGCGGTTGAACGCGATGAGCTCGATGATGCGCCGAGACCGGCGTCTCGTCAGCGAAATCGGTCGATCGTCAGCCCGGCGGTGTCGATTTCAGGCGCGACACCGGCGATCAGCGCCGACAACACTCGCGCCGAACCGCAAGACATCGTCCATCCGACGCTGCCATGACCGAGGTTGAGCCACACAC
>CANHOE010000338.1 GCA_947462175.1 Burkholderiales bacterium
CCGTGCCAGAAAGCGATCTCGGTCTCGCAGATGCGTTTCGTGTCGGCGAGCAGCCGAGCGCTGTCGAAGTCGGGCAGCGCACCGGCCACCACCAGTTCATGCGGCACCCCGTGCGCCTTGAACTGGCCGCGCCAGAAGCTGCCCAGTTCGAAGGGGTGATCGACCAATTCGTCGTAGTCGGGCGATTCGAACACGGTGGCTGCAGTCGCGGACATCGACGTTGCAATCCCCCAGCCGCGCGGCAGCGAGCGCAGCTCGATGCGGTGCGGCTCAGCCTCCCGACCTTCGACGCGCAGACACAGGCTGGTGCCGTTGAAGAAGCCACGCTGCGCATCCAGGAAGGCGGCGCGCACCGAGGTGTCGAAAGCGTAGACCAGATAGCTCAGCACCAGCGCGCCGCGCCCGCTGCACTCGGCCTGCCAGGTCGCCTTGTCCAGCTGCGCCAGCGGCACCGCGCGACTGCCCTGCTTCGCCTCGAGCCCGCTCAGATGGCGCGCGAACTCGCGCACCAGGTAGCTGCCCGGAATCCACACCGGCAGGCTCAGCCGCTGCAGGGCTGCGGGCTGGGGCACGGTCAGCGTGACGCGGAACAGGTGCGCGTTCGGGTTGTGGATGTCGATGCGGTAGGAAATCATGGGCGAAGCCAATGGAATCGGTGAGTGATGGGTGTCGCGGCGTCAGCGCCGCAACTCGTCAGGCAGCGGGAACACGCCCTGGCAGGCGATGCAGACAAACAGCTTGCGCCCCGCGAGCGTGGCGCGCTCGATCGTGGTGCCGCACTCGTGGCACGGCTGCTGCGCACGGTCAAAAACGAAGAATCGCGCCGCCTCGAAGCTCGCGCCCTGTTGACGCTGCGCACGGTACAGCGCCATGGACACGCACACGCCATCGGTGCGGAAACTGCGATGGGTGATGTCATGAACCGCCTTGGCCAGTCGATGCCGTTCGGCATCGCTGAGTTCGCCCAGTCGGCGCCACGGGTTCAGCTTCGCGACAAAGGCGATCTCGCTGCGCAGGTAGTTGCCGAGGCCGGCCAGCACCTGCTGATCGAGCAGCGCATCGGCGATGCGCCGACGCGGAAACTGCGCCAGACGCGCGGCGATGTCGCGCACCGTCGTCGCATCGTCGAGCACCTCGGGACCGAGCCTGGCGATGTAGGGATGCGCGTTTTCCACGCCGTGGCGCAGCCAGGCGAAATCGGTCGCGCTGTACAGAACCGCCCGCAGCGCACTTGTTTCAAGCACCAGACGGATCGCGCGGGAGCGCAAGGGCTCATCGGGCCGGTCGACCACCCACTCGCCGTAAAGCTGGTTGTGCGAATAGAGCACGTCGCCGGTGGAGAAGCGCGTCAGCATCGCCTTCGAGCGCGCACTGACCGACTCGACGCTGGCACCGCGCAGTGCGCGTTCCATCGGTGCCAGTGCCGGGTGCGACAGCGTCATCCGTACCGGATGACCTGCGATGCCACGGTGCACCGCTTGCGCGGCACGGCGTATTTCCGGGCCTTCGGGCATGGCCTGTCGCGCCGATCAACTGCCGGCCGCGCCGATGAAACAGGCCAGGCTGGCAACGACGGTGAGCCGAAAACGCAGGACGAGCCATGCGCCGGAAAAATGCACCTGGTAGACGCGGCGATCGACCAGATAGCACACCACCAGCATCACCCCCAGCACCACCAGACCGGCATACGCAGGCATCACCACCGCGACCCAGGCCACCAGCGAGGGCACGACGCCCCAGACGAAGCGGGCTGGGTCGGCCGGCTGCGCACGAAAGCCGAAGCCCCAGTGGATGCCGCCGAGAAACGAAACGATCACGCCCGCATACGCCGACAAAGCCGCGGCGACATACGGGTGTGCATCGGGCCGCACGATCCACAGCAGCACCGCGCCGATCACGAAAGGCAACAGGCCGGCGTAGGCCAGTCGCAGGGTGGCCCGATCCGGCTGGTTCGTCGATGCCGGGGTCGGCAAGGCCTGGGTGCGACTGCTCAAAAAAGCTCTCCGTTCAACTGCGTCTGAAGCGACCGCGATTGTCGCTTGACCGCCTCGTAGAACACGCTGAACGAACGGCACAGCGTCTCGGGGTTGGGCAGCAGCCGCGGTGCTGGCTTCAGGGTGGCAAGCGCGCCCAGCGCGGCGTCGTAGCCGGGCATCGGCGCTCGCACGGCAGTCACCATGCCCGGCCCCGGCCAGGTCGGCGCACCAGCCTTCCACGGCACGGACGAGCTCAGGTCGCCGACGAACACCGCATCGGTCACCTGCCCCAGACGCCGCAGCACCCAGCGCCAGCGCGCCTCGTTCCACGGCAGCATGGCGTGCGACGGCGTGTGAATCACACCCAGTCGCCACGGGCCGCCAGCGCCCGCGCCCGCGCCGCCTTCGCGCTCGCCCATCGCCCACGGCGTGATCAGCTCGATCTCGCGCCGCCGCGGTAGAGCGCTGGCAATCAGCGGTCGCGTCGACTCTTTCACCCAGTCGGCGTTCGGCGCGGACCACAGCAGCGGTTCGATCACGCCTTCGTGACGGCCCGGTTCAGGCCCGACATCACCTTCGTGCCGCGCGATGCGCTCCAGCGCCTCGTAGTCCTGATCGATCACCGTGCCCTTGCCCAGCCAGACCTTGAAATTCGCGTGCGGGGCGTACTTCGCGACGTTGTCCGCGTTGAACAGATAGGGCTTGCTCGAAAACGTGCCGGCCACCCATTGCCAGCTCAGGTGATTGCTCGGCACGTCGCCATCGAGCAAATGCCCGTACATCCAGTCGGCCCCAGCGCGCCAGTGCACCTTGCGCAAGTGCACTGCGTAACTCGCCAGCCACATGCGCGCATGGTTGTGCAGGTAGCCGGTGGCGTAGAGCTCACGCACCGCGGTGTCGATCGCGGGCACGCCGGTGCGAGCTTCGCGCAAGTCGGCCGGCACGTCGGAGGAATAAGCGCCGGGCCATACAGCGCCTGGTCGCATGTCGGCCAGCACCTGCTCGCCGCAACGGCTCCAGACATGATGGAAGAACTCGCGCCAGGCGAACTCGAACATCAGCTTGTCGTCATAACCCAGCCGGTGC
>CANHOE010000339.1 GCA_947462175.1 Burkholderiales bacterium
GTGTCTGCATCGAAAGTCAGGGGCACCAGCGCCGGACGCGTCTCGACGATCGCATGGCCGAACTGCCGTGCCAGCCGGTGGCCGAAATCGGTGGCACCGATCTTCGGGATCGACAGGCCGCCTGTGGCGACAACCAGGCGCGCGCTGCGCACCAGGCCTCGATCGGTGGCGATCTCGAAGCCGCTGTCGCCGTGCATGACCGCATGCACCGCGCACGGCTGCCAGCGCGTCACTGCCCCGGCCTCGCACTCGCGCAACAGCATGGCGATGATGTCTTCGCTGGAGTCGTCGCAGAACAGCTGGCCCTTGTGCTTCTCGTGGAAGGCGATCCGGTGCCGCTGCAACAGCGCGATGAAATCGGCCGGCGTATAGCGGGCCAGCGCCGAGCGGCAGAACGCCGGGTTGGCCGAAAGGAACTGCGCCGGCGTGGTGTCGCGGTTGGTGAAGTTGCAGCGTCCGCCGCCGGAGATGCGGATCTTCTCGGCGACCCGCTCGGCATGATCGATCAGCAGGACCCGCAGGCCGCGCTGCCCTGCTATCGCTGCGCAATGCAGCCCGGCGGCGCCGGCACCGATGATCACCGCGTCGACTTGCTGCATCGGCGCGGATGATACGGGCCTGAAAATCAATACATCAACCGATCCGGACGGATGTCGCGCAGGATGGTGGTGGCGATTTCCTCGATCGACTTATGAGTCGACGACAGCCAGGCGATGCCGGCCTTGCGCATCATCGTCTCGGCGGCGCGGACCTCGTAGCGGCAGTTGTCCAGCGAGGCGTACTTGCTGTCGGGCCGTCGTTCGGTGCGGATCTGGCTCAGTCGCACCGGATCGATCGTCAGGCCGAAACACTTCTTCTTGTAGGGCTCCAGGGCCGGTGGAATGTGGCCGCGGTCGAAATCTTCGGGAATCAGCGGGTAGTTGGCCGCCTTGATGCCGTGCTGCATGGCGAGGTACAGCGAGGTCGGCGTCTTGCCGCTGCGGCTGACGCCGACCAGGATCACATCGGCCGACAGCAGGTTCTTCGACGACTGTCCGTCGTCGTGGGCGAGTGAGAAGTTGATCGCCTCGATGCGGTCGGTGTATTCCTGGCTCTTTGACACATCTGAGAAGCGCCCCACCCGGTGGTTGGACTTGACACCGAATTCAGCCTCCAGCGGCTCGATGAAGGTGTTGAACAGATCGAGCACCAGACCGCTGCAGTTCTCCCTCACGATCGCCTGTACCGCCGGGTCGATCAGCGTGACGAAGACGATGGGCTTGTTGCCTTCGATTTCCGCTGCATGGTTGATTTCGCGCATCACCTGATGGGCCTTGTCGATGGTGTCGATGAAGGGCCTGCGCACATGGTGTGCTCTGATCGAGAACTGGTTCAGGATCGAATTGCCGAAGGTTTCGGCGGTGATGCCCGTGCCGTCGGAGACGAAGAAGACTGTGCGGTTCGACATGGAGGCTCGGCTCTCGAAGAGGTAACCACCCGAATCATAGGGATTTCAACCGTAAACTCAGGCCTGTTTTTGCCGCCCATGATTTCGCCACTTTGCCACCTGCCGCAGGCAGCCGCTGCATTTGATGCGCGCGGCGGCGGTTGGCTGCCCTCGAAGCCTTGCTCGGGCACGGCGCATGTGACGCAGGCCACACCGGTTTTTTCACATCACGGAGCTCTTCCATGTCAACCCAGAATCTGGCGACCGCCCTGGTCGTACCCCTTGAACACCTGAGGATGACCGACGTCGAGTCGGTAGGCGGCAAGAACGCCTCGCTCGGCGAAATGATCAGCCAACTGGCTGCCACCGGCGTGCGCGTCCCTGGCGGGTTCGCGACCACCGCGCATGCGTTTCGGCGCTTTCTGGCCCACAACGGCTTGGCCACACGGATCGAACAGCGCCTGGCCACGCTGAACACCGACGATGTCCGTGCCCTGGGCGAAGCCGGCGCACAGATTCGCCAGTGGATCGAAGAGACACCATTTCCCGACGACCTTGATCAGGCGATCCGCAGCCACTTCGAGGCCCTGACTGCCGGCAACCCCGGAGCATCGTTCGCTGTCCGATCATCTGCCACCGCCGAAGACCTGCCCGATGCCAGCTTTGCGGGTCAGCAGGAAACCTTCCTGAATGTGGTCGGCATCAACGAGGTGCTTCACAAGATGAAGGAGGTGTTTGCCAGCCTCTACAACGACCGCGCCATCAGCTACCGAGTCCATAAGGGCTTCGCACACGCCGAGGTCGCCTTGTCGGCTGGCGTCCAGCGCATGGTGCGCTCCGACCTCGGCTCCGCTGGTGTGATGTTCACCATCGATACCGAGAGCGGCTTCAAGGACGTGGTGTTCATCACCTCCAGCTATGGCCTGGGTGAAACCGTCGTGCAAGGCGCGGTGAATCCCGACGAGTTCTACGTTCACAAGCCCACGTTGCGGTCCGGCAAGCAGGCCATCATTCGCCGCAACCTGGGCTCGAAGCTCATCAAGATGGAGTTCGCGAGCGCTGCTGATCGCGCCGCGTCAGGCAAGCTGGTGGCCACGGTCGATACCGCACCCGAACAGCGCAACCGCTACTCGCTCACCGATGCCGAAGTGGCCGAGCTCGCGCAATACGCGCTGATCATCGAGCAGCACTATGGCCGCCCGATGGACATTGAGTGGGGCAAAGACGGTGGCGACAGCAAGCTCTACATCCTGCAGGCTCGCCCTGAGACGGTGAAGAGCCAATCCGAAGGCAAGGTCGAGCAGCGCTACAAGCTGAAGTCGACCGGCACCGTGCTGGCCGAAGGCCGCGCGATCGGCCAGAAGATCGGTACCGGCCCGGTGCGCATCGTGCACAGCCTGGCCGACATGGACACGGTGCAGCCGGGCGACATCCTGGTGGCCGACATGACCGATCCGAACTGGGAGCCGGTGATGAAGCGCGCCAGTGCGATCGTCACCAACCGCGGCGGTCGCACTTGCCACGCGGCCATCATCGCCCGTGAACTGGGTGTGCCGGCGGTGGTCGGCTGCGGCGACGCGACAAGCACCCTGAAGGACGGCGCACTGGTGACCGTGGCCTGCTCCGAAGGCGA
>CANHOE010000340.1 GCA_947462175.1 Burkholderiales bacterium
CCATGCGCTTGCCGTGCACGGTGTTCAGCGGATAGCGCTGATCGACTTCGACGTGCACCACGGCAACGGCAGCGAAGACATCTTTCGGGGCGACGATCGCGTGTTGATGTGCTCGGTCTTCGAGCAGGGCCTGTTTCCGTTCACCGGCGACGACGCGGTCGGGCCGAACATGGTCAACATCGGGCTGCCGCCGCGCTCGGGTGGCGACAAGTTTCGTGCCGCCGTGACAAACCATTGGCTGCCCGCGCTGGAAGCCTTCGCCCCTCAACTCATCTATATCTCTGCTGGCTTCGACGGCCACCGGGAGGACGAGATGGGCAACCTCGCATTGGTCGAGGCCGACTACGCCTGGGTCACCCAGCAGATCATGACCGTGGCCCACCGACACTGTCAGGGTCGGGTGATCTCCTGCCTTGAAGGTGGCTATGCACTCAGCGCGTTGGGGCGAAGTGCGACAGCACATGTCCAGGTGTTGATCGGCGCCGACTGAACCCGATGGACAAGCACTACCTGACGCCGCTGTTCGCGCCCCAATCGATCGTCGTTTTCGGGGGGCAGCAGGATGTCGATCTGGGCCGCACATCGCTCGGCGGCACCCTCAGGCAAGCACTGCAGGCCCAATGCTACGCAGGCACGGTGCAGTACGTGGACGTCCACACCAGCGGCACTTTGGCCGACCTGGCCCAGGCGCATGCCGATCTGGCCCTCATCGCGCTGCCATCACAGGACGTGGCCGCAGCGCTCGAGGTGGCGGGCCGCATGGCGTGCCGCTCGGCGCTGGTGATCAGCAGCGGCATCGATGCCGATCACGCGACCGAACTCAAGCGCATCGCCAGGCGAGAGGGCATGCACCTGCTCGGGCCGAACAGCCTGGGCTTCCAGCGTCCGCAGGCTCAGCTGAATGCCAGCGCGGCCGGCCCGTTGGCCAAAGCGGGGTCGCTGGCCCTGGTCTCGCAGTCGGGTGCGCTCACCTCGTCGATGCTGGACTGGGCGAGCCAGAACGGGGTGGGCTTCTCGGCTGTGGTGTCGCTCGGCGCGAACACATCGGTCGATATTGCCGAAGTACTCGATTACCTGGCGAATGACGCGCAGACGCAGAGCATCATCGTCTATCTCGAAGGCATCGGCAGTGCACGCCGCTTCATGAGTGCCTTGCGCGCGGCCGCCAGCGCCAAGCCGGTGGTGGTGCTGAAGGCAGGTCGCAAGCCGGCGGGCAACGAAGCAGCGCACACCCACAGCGGCGCCACGGTGGGCAGTGACGAGGTGTTCGATGCGGCGCTGCGCCGCGCCGGCGCGGTGCGAGTGCGCTCCTTCGTTGAGCTGTTTTCTGCCGCCAAGTGCCTGGCGTCGCGCTACCGGCCGGTCGGCAAGCGGCTGGCCATCGTCACCAACGGCGGTGGTCCCGGTGTCCTGGCGGCGGACTGGGTCAACGAGCTCTCACTCGAACTGGGCAAGCTCTCGACCGCCTCCGCCGCGGCCTTGGAGCCAACGCTGCCGTCTGCGGCGTCGCTCGCTGACCTGATCGACCTCTCCGAAGACGCGAGCCCGGAGAACTTTCGGGCCGCCATCACTGCTGCGGGCAACGATGCGCAGATCGATGGTGTGCTGGCGATCTATTCGCCGAAGCCGGGCGCCGACGCCAGCGCGGTGGCCAGCGTGCTGGCCACATTGCGGCCGTTGGTCTCCAAGCCGCTCCTGGCCTGCTGGATGGGCGACAGCTCGGTCGGTGCGGCGCGCAGCGTACTCAGCGAAGCGGCGATTCCGAACTTCCGCACGCCTGAGGCTGCGGTGGGTGCCTTCGGCAACATCGCCACGTTCTACCAGAACCAGCGCCTCTTGCAGCAGACCCCACCGCCCTTGTCGACGCTGTCGAAGCCCGACATCGAAGGCGCGCGCCTGATCATCGACAGCGTGCTCGCCGAACGCCGCCGTGTGCTGACCGAGATGGAGTCGAAGACGCTGTTGTCGGCGTTTCACATCCCGGTGACGCAGACCCTGCTGGCGCGTAGTGCCCACGAGGCGATGATGATCGCGACGCAGCTGGGCTTTCCGGTGGCGCTGAAGATCGACTCGACCGACATCAGCCACAAGTCCGATGTGCAGGGCGTTGCCCTCAACATCATGACGGGCGCGAGTGCCCGTGACACCTACAACGAGATGGTCGAGCGCGTCACTCGGCTGATGCCCACTGCGCACATCAACGGCGTGACGGTGCAGAAGATGGCACGTGCCCGACGCGGCCGAGAAGTGTCGATCGGCGTGGTCACCGACGAACCATTCGGCCCGGTGATCGTGTTCGGCGCGGGCGGCGTGATGATCGAACTGATCAACGATCGTGCGGTGGAACTGCCACCGCTGAACCAGTTTCTGGCGCGCCACCTGATCGAGCGCTCTCGCGTGGCCGAAACGCTCGCCGATTGGCGCGGTGCCAGCGCGGTCGACATGGGGGCGCTGGAGCAGGTGCTGCTGCGAGTCTCGGAAATGGTGTGCGCGCTGCCGCAACTGCGCGAGATGGACATCAACCCCATCATCGCGGACGAATCGGGGGCGGTGGCCGTCGATGCGCGCATCGTCGTGGACAACCTGGCGCAGGTTTCGAACGGCAGCGCGAGCCCCCACAGCCATCTGTCCATCCTGCCGTATCCCACACGCTATGAGCAGGTCTGGCCGCTTCGCGGTGGTGTTTCTTGCGTGGTGCGTGCGATTCACCCTGACGATGCGCAGATGCTGCAGCGGCTTGTGCAGCAGCTCTCGCCGGAAAGCCGATTCTTCCGCTTCGCATCGAATGCCCATGAGCTGCCGCCGTCGATGCTGGCGCGCTTCACGCTGATCGACTACGACCGCGAGATGGCGCTGGTGGCGGTGGTGAAGGAGCGTAGCTCGGCCGCCAGCGGAGAGATCGTGGAGACCGAACGCATCGTCGGCGTATCGCGATACATCACGAATCCTGACCAGTCGAGTTGTGAGTTCGCCTTGCTGGTCGCCGATGACTTCAAGGGCAAGGGCCTGGGCTCGCGCCTGATGGAAAGCATCATGGATGTGGCGCGCGACAA
>CANHOE010000341.1 GCA_947462175.1 Burkholderiales bacterium
AGGTTCAGCGGCACCGAAATCACCGCGGCGATCAAGGTGAGCTTGATCGCCGACAACGCGTCGGGTTCAGTGACCGCCGCAGCGTAGACATCCCATCCCTTCTTGAACGCCTCGATGAACACCGTCGCGAGCGGCACGAACAGAAAGAAGGTCATGAAGGCCAGCACCAGGCCGACCAGAGTCCACTTCACCCAGGGGGCTTCGGTCGTGGCGTTGCGGATCGGGCGTGGGGCTGCGCCTGGCGCGGCGTTGGCAGGAAGACTCAGATCGCTGGACGACATGGCCATGGCCTCAGATGCCGCCCTGACGCTTGCGCGCCCAGGCTTGCAATGCATTGATGACGAGCAGCAGGACGAACGACACCACGAGCATGACCACCGCGATGGCGGTCGCGCCGGCGTAGTCGTACTGCTCGAGTTTGGTGATGATCAGCAGCGGCGTGATCTCGCTGACGAACGGCAGGTTGCCCGCGATGAAGATCACCGAGCCGTACTCGCCCAGCGCGCGCGCGAACGCGAGCGCGAAGCCAGTCAACAGCGCCGGCATCACCGTGGGGAAGATCACGTGCCGGAAGGTCTGCCAGCGATTGGCGCCGAGCGTTGCCGCCGCCTCCTCCAGTTCGCGGTTCAGGTCCTCGAGCACCGGCTGGACTGTGCGCACGACGAAAGGCAGACCGATGAACACCAGAGCAACGAACACGCCCAGGGGCGTGAAGCTGACCTTGAACGGCAGGTACTGACCGATCAGGCCGTTCTCGGCGTAGATGGCTGTCAATGCGATGCCTGCCACTGCCGTCGGCAATGCAAAGGGCAGATCGACGAGCGCGTCGACGAGGCGCTTGCCGAAGAACTCGTAACGCACCAGCACCCACGCGACCATCAGGCCGAACAAGCCGTTGAGTGCAGCGGCCGCCAGGCTGGCGCCGAAAGTCAGGCGATAGGACGCCATCACGCGCGGCGACGTGGTCGCTTCCCAGAACTCCGCCCAGGTCAGCGTGAAGGTCTTGAAGAAGGCAGCCGACAGCGGGATCAGCACGATCAGGCTGATGTACAGCAAGGCGAAGCCGAGGGCGAGATCGAAGCCCGGCAGGACGCTGTGCCGCTTCAGGAGCGTGCGGGTGAAGATCATCGGAAGCCTGAGGGAGGAAGAAGCACGAGAAAGCAGAGGACTCGCCTGACGTCGGTGCGGAACGACGACCGGGCGAGCGCGAAAGCTGCAGGCGTCAGCGCGGCTTCGCTGCGTTGATCACCTGGTCGTAGAGACCGCCGTCGTTGAAGTGATCCTTCTGCGCCTTCGTCCAGCCACCGAAGACCTCGTCCACAGTGAAGGTGCTGACCTTGGGGAACGCCTTGGCGTACTTGGCCAGCACCTTGGCGTCACGCGGTCGCAGGTTGTGCTTCGCTGCGATTTCCTGTCCGGCATCGCTGTACAGGAATTGAAGATAGGCCTCCGCCTGCTTGCGCGTGCCACGCTTGTCGACGACCTTGTCGACCACGCTCACCGGGTTCTCGGCCAGGATCGTGCGGGTGGGGTAGATCACCTCGAAGTTGTCGCCGAACTCGTTCTTGATCAAAGGCACCTCGCTCTCGAAGGTCACCAGCGCATCGCCGATGTTGCGCTGAGCGAAGGTGGTGGTGGCGCCACGACCGCCGCCGTCGAGCACCGGCACGTTGGCGAAGATGCGGGTGACCAGCGCCTTGGCGGCGTCATGGCTGACACCGCCCGTCACGCCCGCCCCCCAGGCGGCGAGGTAGGTGTAGCGACCGTTGCCGCTCGTCTTCGGGTTCGGAATGATCACCTGCAGTCCACTGCGACCCAGGTCGGTCCAGTCACGGACGTTCTTCGGGTTGCCCTTTCGCACCAGGATCACGCTGATGCTGGTGGTGGGCGAGGCGTTGTTCGGCAGGCGCTTGGCCCAGTCCGCGGGTACCAGGCCACCGCGGGTGTTCAGGATGTCGATGTCGTTGTGCTGGTTCATCGTGATGACATCGGCTTCGAGCCCGTCGATCACGCTGCGCGCCTGTTTGCTCGATCCGCCATGGCTCTGGTTGACCGTCAGGACTTCGGCCGTCGTCTTCTTCCAGTGCGAGATGAAGACGGTGTTGTAGTCCTTGTAGAACTCGCGTGACACGTCGTAGCTGACATTCAACAGGGTCTTGCCCGACTCCGCAGAGGCCAAGCCGCTGAAAAGCGCCACCGTCGCGATCAGAGCGCCTCGCCGGCCGAAAGATACATATGAAGAATGCATGAAATAGGCTGGGTTTTGTTGTTCAGCAAATGCTAGAGGCAAGCCTCCTCGCCCAAAACAAAGTTTTCCGGCCATGCTTATGCGAAAAACAATGAAACCGCCCTCGGGCGGTTTCATGGGTGTCGCTCAACCGGGAATCACTTCTTCGTGAAGATGCGATCGAAAGATCCGCCGTCGTTGAAGTGGGTGGCTTGTGCCTTGGCCCACCCGCCAAAAACGTCGTCGATGCTGAACAGTTCGACCTTGGTGAACGTCGAGGCGTACTTGGCCTGAGCCTTCGGATCGATCGGCCGGTAGTAGTTCTGACCGGCGATGTCCTGACCCTCAGGGGAGTAGAGGTACTCGAGGTAGGCGGTCGCAACCTCGCGGGTGCCACGCCGGTCGACGTTCTTGTCGACCACGGTCACAGGCGGCTCGGCCAGGATAGACAACGAGGGCACGACGATGTCGAACTTGTCAGGACCGAGTTCCTTGACCGCGAGGAAAGCCTCGTTCTCCCATGACAGGAACACGTCCCCGATGCCACGTTCGGTGAAGGTGATCAAGGAGCCCCGCGCGCCGGAATCGAGCACGGGCACATTAGCGAGGATCGCCTTCAGGAAAGCCTCGGCCTTGGCCTGGTCGCCGCCGGTCTTCTTCAGCGAGTAGCCCCAGGCGGCCAGGTAGTTCCAGCGTGCACCGCCGGAGGTCTTGGGGTTCGGGGTGATCACGGAGACGCCGTTTTTGGCCAGATCGTCCCAGTCCTTGATGCGCTTCGGATTGCCCTTGCGCACCAGGAACACGACGGTCGAGGTGTACGGGGCG
>CANHOE010000342.1 GCA_947462175.1 Burkholderiales bacterium
CCAGCCAGGTTGAAGGCTACACCGCCGCCATTCAGCGCCGCGCGCGCCGCAGCGATCGAGGCGCCCACCGATCGGCGCGATCGCGCCACCATCGCTGGCGTCCACGGGAACCCGATCTCGCGCTGCTGGGCGGCCGACAAGCGCCCCTCGGCCACGTCGCCCACGTACTGCGGCGTGTGTGCCAACGCCAATTCGCCGTCCGAGGCCGACGGCGCCTCCATCAACGTGACACCCGGCAGATCAGTGGCGACGCGGTCTCGCAGGAGCCGGTACTTCGCCATCGGAAAGCGGTGCCCCTCGGGCAACGGCAACACGAAGTGGTCGGAATAAAAGGCTTGCACCGAGCGGATTGTGCAGAACCGATTGCGAGCCCGCGAAACCCGGGTTTTAGGTCCCGCACCCTAGTTTTGCTGCATTGCACCAAAAAAGGCTTGCCAAGTCGTTTCGGACTCCTATACTTCACCCCATGCTGCACTGCAACAAGATTTGTGGGTCAGCTTGAAGGTGTTGTTTGGCCCCGGCCCAGAGTCTCAACCTAACGCTCTTCAGCCATTGTTCTTCCCTACCTCCAGGAGATATCCACATGTTGACCGCAGAACAAATCGTCGCCGCGCAAAAGTCCAACCTCGACACGCTGTTCGGCCTGACCGCCAAGGCTTTCGAAGGCGTTGAAAAGCTCGTCGAGCTGAACCTGCAAGTGGCCAAGGCCGCCATGGGCGAAGCCGCTGAATCTACCCAAGCCGCCCTGTCGGCCAAGGACGCACAAGAACTGCTGGCCCTGCAGACCTCGCTCCTGCAGCCCGCCGCCGAAAAGGCTGCCGCTTACAGCCGCCACCTGTACGACATCGCCACCGCGACCACGTCGGAAATGAGCAAGGCCGCTGAAGCGACCGCTGCCGATGCGCAGAAGAAGTTCATGTCGGTGGTCGACACCGCCGTCAAGAACGCGCCGGCCGGCAGCGAAAACGCCGTCGCACTGGTGAAGTCGGCCGTCGCCGCTGCGAACAACGCCTACGAAAGCGTGCACAAGGCATCGAAGCAAGCCGTCGAAGTGGCCGAAGCCAACTTCCAGGCCATGACCAGCACGGCCGTGAAGGCCACCGCTGCGGCCAAGGCCAAGCGCTGAGTTCGAGTTTGGCAGCGTATTGAGCGCACCCAGGCCTTGCGCCTGAGTGCCTCCAGAAAAAGGCCCGGTCTTTCGACCGGGCCTTTTTCTTTGCCCGGGCGGTCTGGCGTAGGACACGGACGACGCTCGTACATGCCTTTGGGTGACTGACAAACCACCCCGATCCGGCAACATGGACCCATTGCACTGGGACCGAACGGAGTAGGACGTGGATGACACTTGGAACACCAAGGCCCGCTACATGATCACCTGGCTGAGCGCAGCCAACCAGATGACCTATGCCGCGCTCGCCGATGCCGAAGTCGAATTCGAATTGCACCGACAGCGGGCCAGGGCCCCCTTGCCAAACACCGCCACGGTGATCGACTTTCAACGCAGCAGACCGCAGCCCACGCCACCTGGCCAGGGGCCTTTGCGCTGAACCGATCTACTGACCGAGGAGCACGCCATGCAAGTCTTGTTGAACACCGATCCCCATGTCGACGGAAGACACCAGATGGCTGCACACCTCGAGACGGTGGTGAAAGACGCGCTCAGCCGATTCGCCGGGCAAGTGACCCGTGTCGAAGCCCACCTCGCCGATGCGAACAGTCACCTCAAGAACACGCCCGACGACATTCACTGCACGCTGGAAGCCCGGCTGGTCGGGATGGATCCTGTGGTGGTGAAAGACCAGGCCAACACCGCACACCAGGCGATTCACGGCGCAGTGGCCAAGCTCAAGCGGGCCATCACCACCGTGGTCGACAAGCACGAGGCCCATCGGCAGACGCGTCCGGGCAAGGGCGTCGAGGCAGACGGAGGAAGCGACGCGTTGGGGTGATCTGCCCTGCATGACGGCAAGACGCAGCCACGTGTTGAAGCTGAAGAACCTTCAGCCTTGGCGTCGCTGCAGCTGCAGCGTCGCAGTCAGAACGCCACTTCGTCGCGCCCCTTCAGGCCCAGCATCTGCCGCGCCTCGGCCGGCGTGGCCACCTGCAGCGACAACGCCTCGATGATGGTGCGCATGCGCTGCACCTGGGCCGCATTGGTCGTCGCGAACTGGCCGGGGCCATCCCACAGCGAGTCTTCGAGCCCGACGCGCACATGGCCACCGATCGAGGCCGACACCGTGGCCAGCGGGATCTGGTTGCGGCCCGCGCCCAGCACCGACCACACGTAGTCCTTGCCGAACAGCCGATCGGCCGTGCGCCGCATGTGCATCAGGTCTTCAACATGGCCGCCGATGCCGCCACGCAGGCCGAACACCGATTGAATCAACAGCGGCGGCGTCAGCAGCGCGCGGTCGAGAAAGTGCGCTGCGGTGTACAGGTGACTGATGTCGTAGCACTCGATCTCGAAGCGGGTGTTGTTCTCGCTGCACGACTGCAGGATGTGCGCGATGTCCTTGAAGGTGTTCTTGAACACCCGGTCGTCGCTGCCGGCCAGGTACGGCCGCTCCCAGTCGTGCTTGAACTCCTTGAAGCGGCCGAGCATCTCGTAGAGCCCGAAGTTCATCGAGCCCATGTTGAGTGAAGCCACCTCAGGGCGCAGCTGCAGGGCGGGCTGCAGTCGTTCTTCCACCGTCATCGTCGGCGCGCCGCCGGTGGTGATGTTGATCACCACATCGCAGGCGGCCTTGATGCGCGGAACGAACTGCCGAAACAGCGTTGGGTCCTGCGACGGCCGGCCGTCTTTTGGGTCGCGCGCATGCAGGTGCACGATGGCCGCCCCAGCCTCGGCCGCACCGATCGCCGAGGCCGCGATCTCGTCGGGCGTCACCGGCAGGTAGGGCGACATCGACGGGGTGTGGATCGACCCCGTGATCGCGCAGGTGATGATGACCTTGTTCATGTCTTTAACGCACCCGTTCCAGGATGCTCACGTAGTTGGCGAC